>JAGVEE010000193.1 GCA_020058405.1 Sphingobacteriales bacterium | reverse complement strand
TTATAAAGACTACAAATAAATCAACAGAACCTTTTATCATACCCTTATGCAAATAACTAATAACTTAATAACCAATAACCAATAACTAATAACCAATAACTACTATAATGAAAACATTAAAAACAATCCTACTCACCCTACTAAGCATCATCGCTTTGTTATTTGTGATTTCTGTTTTCTTGCCATCGGAAAATAAGGTAGAGAGAAGCATTAGTTTTAAAGGAAATGTGGATTCTGTTTTTAAAAATATAAATACGCTGAAGAACTGGAATACATGGAGTCATTGGCAACTAATAGAACCTAGCATGCAAATTCAATACTATGGTCCGGCGGCAGGCATAGGTGCCACACAACAATGGACAGGTAAAGATGGAAAGGGTAAGTTAACCATAGTTGAAAGTGTGTCGCCACGTGTAGTTGCCTATCAATTACAGTTCGAAGATTTTACACCTATGAACGGTTATTTAGAGTTAGATGCAAGTGCTGATTCAACAGTAACTGTAAAATGGACCATGCAAGCAGATGCTGGCAATAATCCATTAATGAAATATTTTGGATTGATGATGGATCGAATGATGGGTCCAGATTTTGAAGCGGGTTTGAAAAACCTATCGACCTTAAAATAAATTTAATAAAATTAAATAGTATAAAATGAAAAATTTTAAGAAGCCACTTTTTTATGTACTAGGTATTTGTGCAATACTTTTTGTTCTATCATTTGCACTTCCAAAACAAGGATATGTAGAACGCAGTATAACCGTAAAAGCCAATGCCGACAGTGTTTTCGAGCAAATAAATACTATTAAAAACTGGCAGAATTGGGCAGATTGGTTTACTAAAAAAGATACAGTACTTATAAAGTATGAAGGGGAACATGAAGGCGTTGGAGCCACTCAAACTTGGGATAATTCTTTTGGAATTGGTAAGGTCATAATTATAGAAAGCACAAAACCCACCTCCATAAAATATGCAATGCGCTTATACAAATACGCGCCTTATATGGGTGCTATTGCAATTACCCAAAACTCAGATGCTACCCTAACCATTAATTGGAAGGTAACACTAGATGCTGGTAAAAATCCGGTTAAAAGATATTTTTGCCTTTTTCTCGATTCAATTCTCGGTGCAGGAATGGAGAGGAGCTTGCAAAAGCTTGCTGAAATAAGTCGTTAGATATTAGTCGTTAGTCGTTAGAATTGGCCCATGAAAACCTTATTAATATTAGCTTCCGTTGCCTTACTTTCTTTTGTAAACCCAAAAGATGATTTGATTTCATGGGGATCTCGCAGCATCGAGTGGTCGGATTTTAAAGCTCGACCAAATACTTCTTTTAAAACAGTTGCACTTACAGCTAGCACCATCACCCTAAATTCTAAATACGATGCCAACAATAATTTAATAATTGTAATTGAGAATTTTTTCATCACTAACAAATCCTGGACCAGCACAAGCGACTCTATAGTATTAGAACATGAGCGTAGGCATTTCGATTTATCAGAAGTGTATGCAAGAAAAATAAGAAAAGCACTAAAAGAAAAAAAGTTTAATGTTAAGAAATTAAACGAAGAGGTAAATGCAGTTTTTGTAAAATACAATAAAGATCTAGGCAATCAGCAAAAATTATACGACTCTGAAACCAATCATTCCATCAATAAAACCATGCAAAAGCAATGGTCGGCTCGTATTGAAGCGGAGCTAATTGAATTATCTGAATTTGGAGATGCAGCATGTGTCCTGAATTATTAGTCAATCCTTTTATTCGTAAAACAATAAATATTAATAGTAGAATAACTATTGATCGACTTTCTAATCCATAATTTTATTTTATGAATATCATTATTATTATAAATAAAAACTTATGAATTGAAACGTACATATTTGTATCATTAATTTAAACATTACTATAAAATGAAGAGAATTACTGTTGCAAAGGGTGATGGCATTGGTCCAGAAATAATGAATGCTACTTTATTGATTTTAGAAAAAGCTGGAGCAGATATTGAGATTGATGAAATTGAGATAGGTGAGAAGGTTTATTTAGCTGGTAATTCATCAGGTATAGCAGCTAAAGATTGGGATACCATAAGGGGAAACAAAATATTTCTTAAAGCACCCATTACTACTCCTCAAGGCGGCGGTTATAAGAGTTTAAATGTTTCTACCAGAAAATTTTTGGGATTGTACTCTAATGTACGCCCTTGTGTTAGTTTACATCCTTTCGTAAAAACGAAACACCCAATAATGGATTTGGTAATAATTAGGGAGAACGAAGAAGATTTATATGCTGGAATCGAGCATCAACAAACAGACGAAGTAGTTCAATGCTTAAAGCTAATAAGCAGACCTGGTTGCGAAAAAATAATTAGGTATGCATTTGAATATGCCCGTCAACAAAACAGAAAAAAGGTTAGCTGTTTCACAAAAGACAATATTATGAAACAAACAGATGGCTTGTTTCACAAGGTGTTTAATGAAATTGCAGCTGAATATACCGACATTGAAAACGAACATTGGATTGTAGATATTGGAGCTGCAAGACTAGCAGATACTCCCGAGATGTTTGATGTTATTGTAATGCCAAATCTTTATGGCGATATATTAAGTGATGTTGCGGCTCAAATAACAGGTTCTGTTGGATTGGCGGGTTCAGCCAATATTGGAGAAGAGTGTTCTATGTTTGAAGCGATACATGGCTCGGCACCTTTAATTGCAGGCCAAAACATTGCAAACCCATCGGGCTTAATTCATGGGGCTGTAATGATGCTAAATCACATCGGACAAACAGCTGTTGCCGAAAAGATAATGAACGCCTGGTTAAAAACACTCGAAGATGGATTACATACTTTTGATATTTATACAGAAGGCTTGAGTAAGCAAAAGATAGGAACAAAAGAATTTGCAGAAGCGGTGATTTCTAATTTGGGTGAAAAACCAAATTTATTTAAAGCTGTAGAATATTCAAATAATACAGCATTACAATTGCCAAAGTATAAACGCAAAGAAGCAGCAGCCAAAGAACTAGTAGGTGTAGATCTGTTTGTACATTGGCGAGGAGAAAATCCAAATGAATTAGCAACTATTGTACAAAAAATTGAGAGCAATAATGCAAGGTTAACTATGATTACCAATCGTGGAATTAAAGTTTGGCCAAACGGTTTCGAGGAAACTTTCTGCACAGATCATTGGCGTTGTAGATTTACAACAGAGAACAATGAGGCGATAGATAATAAAGATATAATTGAGTTGTTGAGTAAAAGTGTAGATGAAAATATTGATATAGTAAAAACCGAAAATTTATATAAGTTCAACGGTCAAATTGCATTCTCTTTAGGTCAAGGTCAATAAACTTCAGACTTATGCAAGTAAAATCTTTTATTAGTTTAATGTTGGGTTTAGTTTTTATAGTGCTTTCGTACACGTCATCTACTATTGTGTACGAAAGCCTATTTAATGGTTTGGCAATATTTATGGGCTTACTATTTATTAAAAACGCCACCAAAATTAATATTCCGAATGAATTATGAATTATGAATTATGAATGGGGTGCAACATAGTTAAATGTTATACTATAATTCACCATTCACAATTTACCATTCACAATTATCTTGCTATCGCTCCGCCTTCATACACCTGCTTAATATATTTCCTAGATGGCGAAGGAATCAAGGGGCCAAGGCCTAGTTTATCCCACATTGCATCTACTTGTTCTATTATTTCTGGTGTATTAGCTAAAATATTTGGCCAATCACGTGTAAAGCCATCGAGTTCTTTTGTTTTACGAGTACCGTCAAAACCTACATGCGAAATTTCATCATCAGAAAAAGCATTTACCGTAAAAGCATCGCGCTTAGGATCTACGTTGTTAGAAAATCTCCAAACAGCATCTGCTAAATCGCTAATATCAATAGTATGTTCTAAGAAGATAATTACTTTCACTTGTTTAAAACCTTCATGCTCAAACAGCGCTTTGTTCAACTCTGCAATATGCCCTTTTCTATTTTTTTCTACAGATACCACTACCAACGAAACACCTAGTTGTAATAAAGAATCGTTGATGTCTTTTATTTCTGTGTAGGTTGATTTTATTTCTTCTTTATTTATTAGGATGTGTGCAGTGTTTATAATGCTTTCCGAGCGTTTCTCTTCTGGGAACTTCTTGGTTGCATCTATACCCATTTTGCCACCAAATGCTGCTTTAGAACACGAATGATCTAACACATCCATAGGTCCATTTGAGTAAATAATATCATTTTGTGGATCTACATTTTCTGAGATGTATTTTGCAACCGCTAAATTATCATGTATGTTCACATCACCATCAACTACCACCATCATTTTAGTAAACATCATTTGCCCTGCACCCCACATAGAGTTCATTACTTTTAATGCTTGGCCCGCATAATCTTTTTTAATTTTTACTATCACTAAATTATGAAACACACCTTCCATTGGCAACACCATGTCAATAATCTCTGGCACCATAGTCATTTTTATGGGAGCTAAAAAGATACGCTCAGTTGCTTTACCTATCCATGCATCTTCTTGTGGTGGAATGCCCACAATGGTTGCCGGGAACACTGCATTTTTACGGTGCGTAATACAGGTAATATGGAAACGTGGATACCAATCTGCTAATGAGTAATAACCGGTATGGTCGCCAAATGGGCCTTCCCAAATCCAATCCTCCGCAGGGTCTACATATCCTTCAATTATTATATCGGCATCGGCAGGTACTTGTATATCTTGTGTTAAACATTGTACCAACTCTACTTTTTTCTTGCGCAAAAATCCCGCTAACATATACTCATCAATACCATCTGGGAGTGGGGCAGTAGCTGCATACGTATAAACTGGGTCGCCGCCTAAGGCAACAGCTACTGGCATTTTTTGTCCGAGTGCTTTATATTCATTATAATGCCTAGCCGAAACTTTGTGTTTATGCCAGTGCATACCCGTCATGGTAGGTTCAAACACCTGCATGCGGTACATGCCTACATTTCTAATGCCGGTATGTGGATCTTTTGTATGTATAACTGGGAGGGTAATAAATGGTCCGCCATCTTCTGGCCAACAAGTAAGCACCGGAAATTTAGTAATATCAGGGTTTTTCATTACTACTTCCTGACATTCGCCTTTACCCGAAACTACTTTAGGCATCCAAGAAGATATTTGCCCAAGTTTAGGCAACATTTTAAGCTTGTCTAATATTGAATCTTTAGGACCTGTAAGCATTTTAAACATGCCTTCAATTTCCTTACTAATGTCGTCCATGTTTTCTACGCCTAATGCCATGCACATGCGTTTATAATTTCCCATAGAGTTAATAAGTACAGGGAAATCTGTTCCAGTATTTTCAAACAAAAGTGCTGGGCCATATTGTTTAGAAATACGGTCGGTTATTTCAGTAATCTGAAGTTTAGGATCTACAAATTCTTTAATGCGTACAAGTTCACCTGCTTCTTCTAAGCGTTGAATAAAATGTTGAAGATTTTTATATGCCATTTATCGTTAAAACTTTGTTCCAAATGTAAGCACAACGGAGTTCACTTGGTGATTGTTTTTGATAATTGGATTTAATTCTGAATTTGATAATGAGTAAGGAGTGTATTGGCTAGTATATTGTTGATTTACAAAAGCAACATCAACATAATATTGTTCATATCTGTAACCAACTCCACCAGTAATAAAAGTTCTAGATCCATCTACAGCTGAGCTTTTAAAAGGGTCGCCAAACACAGCATAACCTGCTCTAAAAGATAGCGGTCCGGCTTTTGCCTCTGCACCAAACCTTGTGTTTATGGCACTTTGATAAATGTTTTCGATTACCGTATTTTCTACCGCACCAAAATCGCTAAACTCTCCACCTGCACTTAACCTGTTATTTGCATAATCAAGCATCTCCACATCCGCAGAAATTAAGCCGATTTTATTAAAGAAAAATGCAATTCCTCCTTGGTACCTAAAGGGTGTTCTTAATTTATATTGAAATAAATATTCGAGTGGGGTATAAGTGTTTGATCCGTTAAAAGCAACCGTGCTTAAATCGGTAATAAAACCTTCGTCAAAACTATAATAATCTGGTGTTTGTACACTTAGTCCTATTCTCATGAAATCAACTGGACGAACAATTGCACCTATTTTTAAATTTACGGAACTACCATTTACTTCTAATTTCTCATTCACATTTATTTGAGATAAACTATAAGCCGGGTCGTTGATATTACTCTCTGTAAATTTACTTGTTCTGTTATATCGCAAGGAGCCGATGCTCAAAGAAGCTCCTAAATAAAGGGTGTTTGAGTAATTTGCTCCTACTGCAAAAGTCCATTCGTTTTTGTACCCTTCAATTCTATCCGTTTGTTTTTGATTATTATTTCCGTTTGTAATTGGCACAAAAGAGTTAGAAGTAGTATCGTAATCTATTACATATCCAAACCAAGCCATGTCTTCTAAAGAAGTAATGTTAGTATCTGGGAAACTCAAGGCATCTCTGCCATTGGCAAGTTCTGCATAATACTGTGCAATAGAACTTTTATCATTTAAGCCAGAAAAATACCTGTTTTCATAATAATTATTTACCCTATTCATCCCAAATCCAAAGGTGTAAGAAACCCATCCGTTTTGAACTTCCCCGCCTGAGTAATCTTGGTTTAATTGAGTTACTGTAAACCCTAAACTGCCTAAATTAATTCGGTCTCTACCTTCAGTAAAAGTTTTG
>JAGVEE010000138.1 GCA_020058405.1 Sphingobacteriales bacterium | reverse complement strand
CATGCTTAAAAGCAGTTTTGCAACTACCGCGGCCAATACAATAAATACTGAACTATCTGCAGATTTTTTTAATCCCCACTCACAAATTCCATATGCTAGCATTCCGATCACATAAAAAAACAAAATAAAAGTTGGATAAGCACTTAAAAAGAAGTCGCGCTCCAGCAAATTATTCATTACTTCTCCCATTCCATACATTAATACACCAATAAATAGCGTGTATATTGAATACTTTAATAAGCTCATCTTATTTATTGAGTGATTTAATTACTTGATACATCGAAGCGATTACGCCAAAGAGTGCTAAACTTATGGTCAACCAAGGCGTGCTTAATTCCCATTTTTTGTCGAGATAATGCCCTAAATAACTCAAACCTCCTATGGTAACTAACATTTGAAAGCCTAAACCAGCATATTTTAAATAACTGTTCAATTGCCCTCTATTTCTTGAAGAGATTTTTCAGTCTTTATTTTTGACGAATATCCTTTCTCTGATGATATTCCCATGTTACAATTTCCGCTGAAAATTGCCCCCGACTCTACAATTAACTTATTAGTAACCATATCGCCTTCTATTCTTGCCGAAGATTTTAAAAATATGGTATCTGAAACCGTTAAGTCGCCAGTTAACTGCCCAGAAATATCTGCGTTAGTGCCTATAATATCGCCAACCACTTTCCCTGTTGCTCCAATTACAACTTTCGCTTTTGATATCACATTGCCTACAATCTCCCCATCAATACGTATATCTCCTTTACAAGACATATCGCCTGTAATCGTAGTTCCTTGTCCAATTAAATTAATCGAGCCATTTAACTCGTTCTCTTTAGTTGTTTTGTGTTCTTTCTTCTCAAACATAATTTTAAAAATTTATGTATTCCTTTGGGTTCACTGCGTTGCCTTTAAACCAAAGCTCAAAGTGCACATGCGGACCTGTTTGCATTTCACCAGAATCCCCTACAATTGCTATCGGTTCTCCGGAACGTACAAAGTTACCAACTTTTTTGAAAAGCACAGAACAATGCTTATATATTGATATTAAGTCGTTTCCATGCTGTATTGCTATTACATATCCTCCATCAGAAGTCCAACTTGCAAATATTACACTTCCCTCCAACGTTGCTTTTACAGGCATTCCTTTTGTTGCTGCCACATCAATACCATAATGACCTTTTCTGGGGTTATACTTTTCGGAAATTATGCCTTTTACAGGTGTAAAAAAAGTATAACCAGCTATGCCTGTGGGCTTCACATTGCTCTCTTTAATTGCAAAACCATATTGATTTTGGTCTTCAATCATCAGCCTTAACAACGAATCTTCCTCAGGTTTTGCACCAATTCTAAAGGTGGTGTCTTTTAAAGTCGGTTTACTATTTTTATTGATGGTATCGTTCAGTCCAACAGTCCCGTTAATTACACCTTTCACATTCTCAATGTATTGATCGTTCGCATCTATAATCATTTGCATAGAATCCACTCTCAATGCCATTTCAGAGATATCTCTACGCAACGAAACATCTGCATAACCAGGAATGTACTCTTTTAAGGGTGTGAATATTAATAAAGAGGTTACTATGCTTATCAATAATACCAATAGCATGCTTCCAAGAATGAACACATTTAACCTATTTAAGGTAAATGAGGCCTTTTCTTCGAAGGTTTCGTCGTTCAGAATAACTAATTTGTACTTATTCTTTAAACGATCTAGTATTTTTTGCTTCTTTTTGGTCATACGCAATGCTTACAAATTAAACCATTTTTATCGAATTGTACTTAATCGTAATAAGTTTTAAAAGAATATCATTAAATAAAATAAATTTGTAATCCTTTAGTTAATACTGTAAACAATTAAAATTGAAAACGAATTCCCTCAAAATATCTATATACATTGTAATGATTTTGGTTTTGAGCTCATGTAAATCGAGCAAGAAATCTGCAATCGGGAAAATTTACCATGATATAACCGCTCATTATAATGGATATTTCAATGCAAAACTTAAAATAGACAATACCGAGAAACAAAACGACAAGTCGTTTCAGGATAGATATGATGATATTCTGCCTGTGTTTAAAATTGCAAAAGAAGAGTCTGAAGCAAAATCTGGAAAAGGTGGCGGCAACCAAGCCATGGACGAGGCCATTAAAAAAGCTTCTCTTGTGGTTCAAAGGCATGAACGTAGTAAGTGGATCGACGATTGTTATTTTGAAATTGGCAGGGCTTATTTTTATAAAAAAGATTATTTCACGGCTGCAGAAACTTTTCAGTTTGCAGCAGGCAGGTATAAAGACAAAGAAGTGGGCGACAAGTCGTACATCTGGCTCATAAAATGTTACATCTTATTAAAAAAATATCCACAGGCTGAGTCGGTAATAAACATTGCGCTTGCTAGTGAAACTTTTCCTAAGAAACACATCTCAGAATTATTTGCAACAGTTGCATGGTATTATATTGACAAAAAAAATTATGCCAAGGCTGTTGAATATTTAGAGAAGGCTACCGTTATTCAAAAGAAAAAAAACAAACGTGCTAGGTATACTTACATTACTGCTCAACTGTTAGAAAAAATAAACGAAGATGGTAAAGCAGGTGTTAAATACCAACAAGTAGTAAAAATGAATCCTGCTTACGATTTGTTGTTTAATGCAAAAATAAATTCCGCAAGATTAGTGCAAAGAAGCACAGCTGGCTCTAAAAAAAATCTAGAGAAAGAATTAATAAAAATGCTTAACGATTCGAAGAACAAAGAATTTAGAGATCAAATTTATTATTCCCTTGGATTGATTTATGAGAAAGATGAGGAAGAAGAAAAAATGGTAGATGCATTTAAATCTTCTGCTGCTAGCAGTGTAAATAATTTAAGTCAAAAAGGATTAGCCTATTTTAAATTAGCAAATATTTATTACGATAGAGAGCGTTACCAGATTTCACAAATGTATTATGACAGTGCTGGTACATTCTTACCAAAATCAAATCCCGATTTCGAATTCGTAAACAAACGCAAAAATAGTTTAACAAAATTAGTTGAAAATTTAATTATCATTCAACGTGAAGATAGTTTAATGAGACTTGCTCGAATGCCTGAATCTGAGCGAATAGCTTATGTAGAGAAAGTAATTAAAAAAGAAAAGGAAGAAAAAATTCGACAACAAGAAGAAGAAAAAAGAATAGCTGAACAGGCACTCAATAATATTTCCAGGCCAGGTGATGGTGTTACTACAAATGCAACAAATGTTGGCTCAGGTAGTACTTGGTATTTTTATAATCAAAATTCTATAGGCTTGGGAAATGCAGACTTTGTTAAAAAGTATGGTCGAAGAACATTAGAAGATAATTGGAGAAGATCTAACAAAGAATCATACGCTACAATAACTGCACCGAATAATGGAGAAACAAATGCAGAAGAAAAAGGGAGTGCTGCAAATAAAAATGACGATGCTGCCATAAAGAAAAGATATTTAGCAAACATCCCAACAACACCTGCTGCCTTAACTGCTTCAACCGATAAAATGGTAAAAGCATATTATAATATTGGACAGTTTTATAGAGAAGAAATCATTAATTTGAAAGAATCTATAAAAGCATATGAAACTTGTGTGTCACAATTTCCAGATAATAAGCTTCGCGCCGAAATATATTTCAACTTATATAGATTATATGCTGAAGTGAACAATAAACAGCAAAGCGAATATTACAAGAATAAAATTTTAAGTGATTTTCCTAATTCTTTAATTGCAAAAGTAATTTTAGATCCATCATATATATCAGAAGCAAAAGCTAACGATTTAGCTGCTCAGCATTTTTACGATAATATTTATGATGCCTATAAAAACGGAAGTTATGAAGCAGTATTTAGTTCGAAATCAAGAATAGATACTCAATACTCCAAAACTAGCATCGCACCAAAATACTATTATTTATATGCCTTAACACAAAATAAAGTAAATGGGCAAACTGCATTTGAGGCTTCATTACAAAAATTGTTAAACGACTTCCCATCATCAGATGCCGCTAGTATGGCACGTGAACATTTAAAGAAAATTGAAGAACAAAAAAATCCAGCGTTAAAAGCAGCTAGAGAAGAAGATCCGATAAATTTTGAATTAGAAAACAGAGCGAAGTATATTGTAATGATTTCTACAGACATGTCTGTGTTGCGTGATACAAAAAACAATTTGGTTCGTTTTAACATCACCGAATTTTCATTAAAAAGTTTGCGAATAAATTCTGAATTGTTAGGAGAAAAAGAGCAACTATTACTAATTGAAAACTTTGAAGATGTAGCAAGTGCACGCGAATACATTAATGCCTTAACTAAAAAAACAAACGAAGTAATAAAGTTAAAACCTAATACCTATGTAATTTCTTTTATTTCTGAACGTAATTTAAAAACATTAAGAGAAAGCAAAGCAGTAAAAAAATACATTCAATTTTACAATGGTAATTATTTAATAAGCAATGAGTAATAAATCATCCACTGGCAACACATATATAAAAAGATTCTGGCAAATTATTGTTGGAGGATTTTTATTTGTTGTATTATTAATTAGCTCTGTTGGCTTTGGCTTGTTTGGTGAATTGCCGACTTTTAGAGATTTAGAAAATCCGAAAAGCAGTTTAGCTTCTGAAGTTATTTCTACAGACGGGCAAGTGCTAGGTGCTTACTATATACAAAACAGATCAAACACAAAATTCAAAGATTTATCACCTAATTTAATTAATGCATTAATTGCTACGGAGGATATTCGTTTTTACGAACATTCTGGTATCGATTTAAAAGGCACTTTTGCAATTATATTTTACTCGGCTATTGGTAAAAAAAGAGGTTCTAGTACCATCACACAACAATTAGCAAAAAACTTATTTCCACGCAAAAAACAAACCATTTTCAACATTGGAATCATCAAACTAAAAGAATGGTTAACGGCTATAAAAATTGAACGTAACTATACCAAAGAAGAAATTATTACCATGTATTTTAATACTGTTGAATTTGGAAATAATTCATTCGGTATAAAAACAGCAGCAAAAACATATTTCAACAAACTACCTTCTGAGTTAAAAATTGATGAAGCAGCATTGCTAGTTGGAATACTAAAAGGCACTACTGTTTATTCACCAATTCGTAACCCAGACCGTTCTCTAAGAAGAAGAAATGTAGTATTGGCCCAAATGGAAAAATATGGCTACATCACCGAGACAGAATACGAAGAAGCGATTTCATCAGAATTAAATTTAAAATTTACAAGCCCTACACATAACCAAGGTTTAGCAACATACTTTAGAGAATACTTGCGAATTGAATTGCAAGCTTGGTGCAAAGAAAACACAAAATCAGACGGCGAGCCTTATGATTTATATAGAGATGGATTGAAAATTTACACTACACTCGATTCGCGCATGCAACGTTATGCAGAGGAAGCAGTGAAAGAGCATTTAACTTACCTTCAGAAAGAGTTTAACAACCATTGGAAAGGCAGAACACCTTGGGGTAAAAACACTGATATTATAAGCCTTTCTATGAAACGAAGTGAGCGTTATATGTTGATGAAAGAGGAAGGTGCAAGTGATGAGGAAATAAGAAAAGTATTTGATACTCCAACTTCCATGACAGTGTTTACATGGACTGGCGATAGAGATACAACAATGACTCCCTTAGATTCTATTAAATATTATAAATGGTACTTACGTTCTAGTTTTATGTCGATGGACCCGCACACTGGCCATATAAAAGCTTGGGTAGGCGGACCAGATTACAGATACTTTAAATACGATCAAGTAAAAACTGGAAAGCGCCAAGTAGGTTCTACATTTAAACCTTTAGTGTATACTGTTGCCATGGACAATGGCTGGTCGCCTTGTTTTGAAGCACCCAATTTGCCAATTGTGTTTGAAGATTTCGATAATTGGTCGCCTAAAAATTCTGATGGGAAAGATGGCGGCATGATGACTTTGAGAATGGGCTTATCAAATTCTGTAAATTTAATTACAGCATACATGATGAAGCAAGTAGGCCCACAAGCGGTTGTAAATGTGGCGAAGAAAATGGGCATCACGAGTGAAATTCCTCCTTACCCATCTATTTGTTTAGGTACGCCAGATGTAAGTTTATATGAAATGGTAGGTGCTTATTCAACCTATGCAAATAAAGGTGTGTGGACCGAACCAGTGTACATTACAAGAATAGAAGATAAAAACGGAAATGTACTTTTTGAAAAAGTGCCGCGTAAAGTGGATGCTTTAAGTGAACAAACAGCTTATTTAATGATTTACATGATGAAGGGTGTAATTGATAAAGGTACAGGTTTGCGTTTACGCGGACCACGCTATAGATTTACAAACCCTATTGCCGGTAAAACGGGTACTACACAAGAAAACTCTGATGGATGGTTTATTGGCATTACACCCGATTTAGTTTCTGGAACTTGGACCGGTGCCGAGGATAGAATTGTACATTTTAGATCAACAAATTTAGGTGAAGGCGCAAATACCGCCTTGCCAATTTGGGCATTGTACATGAAAAAAGTGTATGGTGATGCAAGCCTTTCTATTTCTATGCGAGATTTTGAAGCTCCACCAGGAGGACTAAGCATAGTTGTAGATTGCGATCAATATAAAAAGAACAATCAAGGTACTAGCAACCCTGGCTTAGAGTTTTAAATTGATTTTATCAATATGATGTTTGATTATCGTGCAGCCTTAGCAAACATTCCGCATAAGCCCGGAGTGTATCAGTATTACGATGAAGAAGGCACCTTAATTTATATTGGAAAAGCAAAAGATTTACGCAACAGAGTTTCTTCTTATTTTAATAACGACAATGTAAATTCTAAAACAAAAATTCTCGTAAAAAAAATTCGAGATATAAAATTTACGATTGTTGATACTGAAATTGATGCATGGTTATTAGAGAATTCTTTAATAAAAAAACATCAACCTCGATATAACGTTTTATTAAAAGACGATAAAACCTATCCGTCTATTTGTATAAAAAAAGAAAGATTCCCGAGAATTTTCCCAACTCGAAATATCATTAAAGACGGCTCGACCTATTTAGGTCCGTATGCTTCGGTACGTATGATGAGTACCATACTCGAATTAATAAAAACCTTATACCCTATTAGAACTTGCAGCTTAGCACTTACAGAAGCAAATATCAATGCAGGCAAATTTAAAGTCTGTTTAGAATATCAAATTGGCAATTGTAAAGGACCTTGTCAAGCTTTTCAAAGTTTTGAGAGCTATGAAGAAAACATAAAAGAAATTAAAGAAATTTTAAGAGGAAACATTACACCCGTGCTCCAACATTTAAATGCTGAGATGAACGATGCAGCAGCGAATATGAATTTTGAGTTGGCAAATTTGGTGAAGGAGAAAATAGATACTTTAGAGAATTACCAAAGTAAATCAACGGTAGTAAGTACCATTATTGATAATATTGATGTGTTCGCGATTAGCTCTGATGAAAAAATAGCTTTCGTAAATTATTTAAAAGTAAACAAGGGTACCATCTCTCAAACTCAAACCATTGAAATTAGAAAAAAATTAGATGAGAGTGATGAGGAATTATTAAGCTTAGCGATTTCTGATTTTAGAAATAAATTTAGCAGTACTGCAAAAGAAATTATTGTTCCCTTCGAATTAAATATTGACACGAAAGAAAACATAAAGTTTATAGTTCCCAAATTAGGCGATAAAAAAAGTCTTTTAGATTTATCGATGAAAAATGTTCTGTTTTTTAAGAAATCTAAATTAGAACAGTACGAAAAGGTAAACCCTGAGGCACGAACAGAAAGGGTTTTATTGCAACTTCAAAAAGATTTACGAATGAATCAATTACCAAAGCACATTGAGTGTTTTGATAATTCAAACTTTCAGGGCAAGTATCCAGTGTCGGCAATTGTGGTGTTTAAAGATGCAAAGCCTTCTAAAAAAGATTATAGGCATTTTAATGTAAAAACCGTTGAAGGTCCGAATGATTTTGCCACCATGGAGGAAGCCGTTTTTAGGCGCTATAAGCGACTACTAGAAGAAGAGCAGGATTTGCCTCAGTTAATTGTTATTGATGGCGGTAAGGGTCAATTATCATCGGCAGTGGCAAGTTTAGCGAAGCTAGGCATTGATAAGAAAGTAACTATTATAGGAATCGCAAAAAGGTTAGAAGAAATTTACTATCCAGGCGATTCTTTACCATTGTATATTGATAAAAAATCGGAGAGTTTAAAAATTATTCAGCATTTACGAGACGAGGCTCATCGTTTCGGTATAACTTTCCACAGAAGCAAACGTGATAAAGGAACGCTCAAATCTGAGTTAGAAGAAATTCCAGGAGTAGGCAAAACAACCATCGAAAAATTGCTGATAAAATTTAAATCGGTAAAACGGATTAGAGAAGCGAGTGATGAGGAATTGAGCGTAGTGCTCAACAAAAAACAATTGATTGCGCTGAAAGAATTCTTCACAAACAATTAGCAAAAATATAATTATTGTTTAATAACTCGTTCTGAATACTCTATACCAGAAAGCATGATGATTTTTATAACATAAAATCCATTATCAAGATGACTGATATTTATTTCATTCTTCACTAAATTCAAGTTCATATAAACACTTTGCCCTAATAAATCAAATACCTCTATTTCTTTAATTTTTTCATCTGTTTCAATAAAAAAATGCCCTTTACTTGGATTAGGATAAATCTTGACTGCTGCTAATTTTTCATGCATTTTATTTATTCCCACGGTCATATCTACACACGGTTGGTACAAGCAGCCGTTGCTGTCTACTTTTAAAAACCATACATCTTGATTGTTTTGAGGATTAGTTGCTTGGGGGTCCATACCAAAACCAATCATGGCAAAACCATTGTCTAAGGAAGGCTTCATATCGTAAATCAAATATCTTTTATTTTTTACTAATGAATCTGGGTAAGTTCTACGCCATAAAGGGTCTCCTGTGCTGGTAAAAGCGTATAGGCAAGTTTGTAAATCGTCTGATTGAGGGAGCACGTATTCTTTTGTTTCACCTTGTGCATAAATTTTGTCATCACTTTCTACTAGTGCTCTAAAGGTAGTATAATAACCGTCTTTACCGGTTCTAGTTTCCTTTATAAATTTACCAGAGGTATCTGTTCGTAAAATCCAACCTTTATGAGATACACTATTCCCAATCCCACCTACAAATAAATAGGTGTTATTTTCAGCATGATAAACATTTATTACAAATGAAAATGTTGCACCATTTTTATTAAAACTTTTTTTCCATAATTGCTTTCCTAAAGAATCTACTTTCACTATGACAGAATTAATACCACCAGTAGTATGCCCAACCATTAAGAATCCTTTTTCTTTTGTTTCAATAACAGATTGAGGCAATTCCCATGAATTAGCATTTAATGAATAAGTACTCTGCCATAGTTTAGTGCCATTGCTATCAACCTTCATTAGAAAGTAATCACAGTTTGTTTCTTTTTTGTTGCAAGTTTGGCCAAAAATGGCGAACCCTCCATCATTGGTACTAATGATTCGCGATACTAATTCATCTCCATCACTAATTCCTACTGTTTTTGTCCATAGGGTATCTCCGTTTAAATTAATTTTCACCAATAGTATTTCTGCACCAGTAGAATCTGCTTTGTATTTAACCAAATCGAAGATATAACCAGCAAGAAGAAATGAAGAATCGCTATTTTTTACGATATATTTTGTTACTATATTATGATTCTTTCTTCTGTATACTTTTTTAAAAACTGTATCTCCTATTTTATTTGTTCTTATGATTTGTAAATAAGAAACAGCAAAGTTAAATGTGTCAATTTCATATAAATTAACTGAAATAGTCGGAAATAAAAATCCAGAATCTTTTAAAACGTGAAAATCATGTCCTTGGTCAGAAATTCGGTTTCCATTTGTATTGTTATCATAAAACTTTGAAAAAGTATTTTGACTTAAACTAATTTTTGAAATAGTAAGTAGGAAAAATAAAGTAATAACTAAACTAGCTTTCATAATCAATGAATAATAACAATTTTTTCTACGGATATTCTGCCATGTTCTGAATTAAAACTTATATAATAGACTCCAGAAGGAATATTATTTATTTCAATTTTCTCGCGTATGTTATTTTTGAGTTCTAATTTATTTAGAACAATTTCACCTAATACATTACTTATTGAAATGGTTAGCTGATTGTGTTCATTAGAAATATATGAGACAAATAACTCTTTATTACTGGGGTTTGGATGGATTGAAGTGTTAAGTTTTGTTTTTTGATTATAGGTTCTATCCTTACTATTTTGTTCTGGATTAAAAATTGGTCTCGACGATTCTTCTTCCCATAATTCTGGAGAAACCACAAAACTAGAATCGAAATTAAAATTGAGATATGCTTTAACTAAATCGGATACATCGTTTCCATGGCTCATTATATCAGCATACAGAGTACTGTCTGAATTTGGTATGGAGTCGGAAGGGATTTCGTTAAATTCTCTATCCAAAATGCTTGTGTAAAAATTATAATAATCTTGGTCGCGCTCAGTTATTACAGAATGATTTTGTAATGCAAAACTAGCCGCCTCATAATTGTTCAAATTTATATGTATACCAATTAAAAGTTCCAAATAATCTACTGAATCTGATAATAATTCTAGTATGCTCACAGATTCAGAAATATCGTCTTGTTGAGCAATAGAGTATAATAACTCTTGTTGATAAAAAACAATTGAATCTTCCTCAGAAGTATTTAATAATAACTCTTGCCATTCTGATGGATTACAAGGTGACAATACACAAGGTAGCTCTTCTACTGAACAAGATATGTTATTAGATTCAAAAAACGGCTCAACTTCGACATTTGGGCTAATGTATTCAGGAACTGCTTCATCAGGTGAATTTGCAGCATTATATTTAAACCCAAAACTAGATCGAATATGTTTAGTTGATAACTCTTCAATATCTCTATCATAAAATAAATTGCCAGCCCTTCTTAATCCGGGTTCTAATGTTGATAATGATGTTCCTTGCATTGGCAATAAATTATCACCAGCATAAATAGGATTCACACTCCAATCGTTTAGAGATATATTGCTATAACTGTTGCAATATAACCGAAGTCTTTTATTAGCTTGCTCTAATTGAGTTCCAAAACGCAAATTGGAAATTGAATTTCCTTCAATTTTACTTTCAAATAAAGTTTTAGTATTGCGAATTACCATGCCATAACCATCATCATTAAAATCTGTACTAAAGCTATTATCTGTAATTTTAACCATCGAGCCCAAAGTATAAACTCCTACAGATGGAATAAAATTATTGCCTGAAATTTCAGCATTACTAGTTAATTCAAAATCATTGTTATGTATATGAGCACGAGAATTATAAATTTTTAATTGATTCATCTACATTAGTAAATGTATTACTCTTAATATTGTAAAAATTTAATAGCCCATTTAAACTAGCTGCATTTATACCAATTGATAACCCATTAAAAACATTTGCATCTTGTATCGTTATAAATTTAGCATTATACATATTTACACCAATTACTTTAGAATAAATGCCTTTCCCTTTAAACTCATTAATAAACTCGCAATCTTCAATATTAATTTTTGAAGTCTCTGCAATACGAATAAACTCTTTACTAGCTTGTACTCTACCTGTAGCACCTTTGAGTAATTTTAATACCGGGCCATCGCAAAGGAATTTAGTGTTTTCTATAATTGTATGTTGATGGTTATTTGTATATTTTTCAAATACAATAGACTGGTAATTGTTTCTAAATACGGACTCAGATTTCGTTTGTACGACACCTCCATCAATAGACCTAATTGCAACCATGGCATGTTCTATGGTTGCATTGTTTTTTATCTCTACAAAACCAAAACTGCTTGTATTTTGATTTTCAGTAGCTAAGCCTATTACTTCTATACCTTTCCAACCACAACCACTTGTTATCTTTCCGCCATCAATAATTAACTTGCCACCAGGTTGTACAACAATTTTTTTATCTTCAGACATTTGGAGTTCGCCAGAAATATTCAAGATCCCTCCAGATTCAACTATTATGTCCTCCAAAGCTATCTTAGTAGAGCTAATTGCTTCAGAAGTTGAAACTGTATAGTTTGTAAGCTCATAAGAATTTAATAAAGCTAGAGCATTTACAGCATAAGGGATTCCATATCCAAATTCATTAGACAAGGTCCCATTCTCAAATTCAAACTCCAATACGTGATTTGGGAAAATATTTCTTTTGGCAGTACCTTTCATTACCTCATAAACAGCACTATTCGTTAAACAAGGGTAACTAGATAGTATTAATGCTGCTATACCTGATACTTGAGGAGAAGCAAAAGACGTACCCCTTATGTTTGCTATGTACTGATTTCCAACTGTAGTTGTGTAAATGTATTCGCCAATAGCTACAAAATCTAATATTTTGTTGTTATTATAATCACCAAACGTAAACATATTCTCTGTGGCTTCTAAATTAATACCGCCAACTGAGTATACTAAAGGGTGCGATGAAGGATAATAAATTTTACCAAATGAATAATTCCCAGAAGAGCAAAAAATTAAAACATTATATTTTTCATATGCTCTTGTAAATACAAAGTCCAATAGGTCTGATGGCGATGTGTTATTTCCTGTGTTCAGAGACAAGGATATAATATCTGCATTGTTTTCTGCCGCATAATTTATCGCTTTTGCTAAATCAAAAAATGTAAAAAACGCTCCTACATCAGAATGCTTTTTCATAATGTTAATTGGCATTATTCGAACACCAGGATTGTTATTTCCTCCAGCTATACCGGCAATTCCTAAACTATTATTTGTTTTAGCTCCAATGATTCCAGCAATCTGAGTTCCGTGCCCACCATCATTCATAGAAGGTCTTGTGTCATTATCATTATTTCTAAAATCCCAACCTTTCCAATCATCAATTAGTCCATTCCCATCATTATCAACACTATCACCAATAGGTATATTTGGATCTGCCCATGCGTCTTCTTTTGGGTTTATCCAAATATTACTATAATTGTCATTGATACTAAAACCAATATCGTCATGTGACCAATCTGGATATTGATCAATAACAGCCACAATTATGTTTTGATTACCATAGCCACTATACCACGCACGTATAACATCAAGTGCTGCTTTATTATTGGTATCTAAATGTGTTTGATTTAGAAATAAAGAATCATTGGGGTCATTTGTTAGAATTCCAGAAGAATTTAATTCTATTATTTCAAATAGAGTATTACTTTCAATACTATCTAAACTTCTACTAAAAATCCAATTGGAATCTAGTCTGCATAATTTATAATCGAATAAAGAGTCTATTAAAACTAAGTTTTTAAGTTGTAAATAATTTATTATAACATCTCTATTTACATTCGAACTAAATTTTAATATTACACTAGTCGAATCAAAGGGAATAAAAGAAGTATCTATCTTTATATTCCAAGCATTATTCTTATAAAAAATACTGTCTTGATTAAATGTTCTATTAAATTGAGCAGAACTTATTTTGCTTATTATTAACATAAACAAAATCATGTAAGTAAATTTGTAGTAATTTTTCATATTTTTTCGATGTAGATAATACAATTTAATTACAAATAACTAATTATCAAAATAATACTAAACAAAACATCAATATCTAAACAAAAAAAAGAGCCGCGTTATCCGCAGCTCTCTTTCTAATATCTAATGACTAATTTCTAAAGACTAGATCTTAGTATTCCCATAAGTCATGTTCGAATTCGAACAATGCTTGTTTAATTCTATTTGCTTCAATTAAACCATCCATACCTGTTGCATAATCTTCGATACGGAAATCCTTTTCGTTAGACCATTTAGTGATATAACTACTAAACATACGTTGAGTAAATAAATCATCATAGCTAAAACGAGCAGCATCATTTTGGCGGTTAAACACTTCAGCATTAGAAAATACTTTACGTGCTTCAGGGAAATAGATCCAGAACAATGGTCCTTTACCTACTTCTTCTCCAGAAGAATTTCTGTAAATTAAAATTGGAGCGATACCAATAATACGTGGCTCGTAAATAGAGCGTTGTTTATCGAATACCCAATCTTCTTTTACACGGTATGCTACCACATCGTCGCGGTTTAATTCACGAACAGTAATAACTGTTTGGAAAGTTCCGTCTAATTGTTCAACATCTGTAGTGTCTGTACCTGCACCAATTTGAGCAACCTCTTCAGGAGTCATTGGTACTTTAAATTCATCACCGAAATCTTTCGGTCCACTTGGATTTGGGTTGTAAGCGGTTAATTCACCTGCTAACACAGCGTCCATAATTACGTCAATAAGCTTCGCTCTTGGGTACGTCATTACAAGGTTTTGTTTTTCTTTCAAATCAATAACCCTCCAAACACGTTTAGCCCACATCGCATCTGCTTCTCTTAAAGGAGCATAAGGCGTTACGCTTGCTGTTTTCACGTTAATTTTTTGGTACACCCCATCTAAAGGTGGTTCCGTTTGCGCGAAACTGATGCTTGCTGCAAAGAGCAAAGTAATCAGTGATAAGATAAATTTATTTTTCATGTCTATAATACTATAGAGTTAATTCAATTACTGAATTGAAATCACTACTGAATTCAATTTTCTGTTTGTACCGTCTGGTCCAGAAGCAACGATATCATCAAATATCACTTTGTCTTTTGGTCCTAAACCGTTCATCGCACCTAACATCTCTGGCGTAATAGCTGCAGAGTTAGATTGTAAACGTATTAAGTCTTGGCGTGCTCTGATAATAATTGCTGAGAAAGATTTTACGTTGAATTTCAAATCGAAATCAAAGTTATCTAATACTGCAAATACACCTCTTTGAGCTTTTAACGAAGAAGCAGAAATGCTACCACTTGTTATACCTGCCACTTTAGCAACTGGATCCGGAATACGTTTTACACGATACTCCATACCACCTAAATTCTTTACTTGTCCTTTAGAAACTTCAGCAGAAACAGTTACCATTACTTTTGTACCTGGTTTTGCAACACGTACTGTGTACACTCCGTTTGATCCAGAAATACTAGAACCTTCACCATTAATGGTTGCTTTAATTTTATCTTTAGGAACACCTGGTGCAGAAATAGAAACTGGGTTATCAACACCTACGTAAAATACGTTCATCTTATCTGCAGAAACTACTGCAGTTGGTTTTGCTGCTTGGTATTCTGCTTCAAATTTGTAAGGCTTAATTGCACCGTCTGGTCCTTTTACATTAATAACACCACCCCATTTCACTAAGCCTTCTTTATTAGGTGTTACCATGTATTTACCTTTTCCATTCTCCACTTTTAATGTTTGTCCGCCAACTACAATGCTTGGGTTTTGAGTAGAACTTGATGCAGAAATAAATACATCTGCTTCATACGTTTGTCCAACTAACACATAACTTGTAGGAGCAACTACAGTTGCCTCTAATTGGTCGAATTTAAAATCGGAAGCATTAATTTTACTTAATAAATATTTAGTAACCTCTGCTTCTGCGTTTTTATTATCGTTTTGTATTTTAGAAAGAATAGTAACAATTGCAGTTACTGGTACACCTTCGAAATTTTTACCTTCCCAAGATTTTTTAATACCTTCTTTATCTGCTCCTGGTTCAACAGCATTTAAGCTGAAATCGAAATTAGAACGATCTGATTGATCTACCAATGCGAGATATTTTTTTCTTGTATCTAAAATTTTTGTTTTTAAGTCAGTACCTTTTTTATTAGTGATCATTAATTGAACACCGATTTCCATATCACTTCTTTTAGCGATATCACCCGTTTCTTCATCAATACCACCAGCTTCTGCTGTAAGCTCTTTTTTCAACTCAATAATGTATTTGTCTAATTCTTGAGAATATTTTTGAGCTTGTAATGCTTTGTCACGGTATGGCCCAGTTTTCTTTGGATCATTTTTCATCGACTGTTCAAATGCATCATAAGTCATTTTATTAGCCGCAGCAAAATTCTCCGCAGTTGTTTCCAAACCATCGTTTACTAATTTAAAGGCATTCATAAATTCCTCAGAGACGTTTAATGCCAACATTGCTGTTAACACTAAGTACATCATCCCGATCATCTTCTGCCTTGGGGTTTCTTTACCTGCCATCTTCTTTAATTAATTTAATCTTTTAGTAGATATAAAACCTTTAATTAGTTTGCTTTAACGGTCATTGCCGATAACATATTACCATACACTGCATTTAGTGAAGCTAAGTTTTTAGATAATTTACCTACTTCATCTTTAAATGCTCTAGCGTCGTTTAATGAATCGCTAAAGTTTTGCATAGTTTCATTTACGTTTCCGTAGAATTTATTTAATGTTTTTAAGTGATTGTTTGAATCTTGTAATTCTAACTCATACATAGCATTTAACGAAGAAAGATTTTTCGCTAATGTTTGAACTTGTTCGTGGTACATTTTAGAATCTGAAGATGAAGCAGCAATTTCTGATAAAGAAGAAGATGCTTGTGAGTAAGCAGATGTTAACTCATCAACTGATTTAGTTGCTTGTTTTAATTTGCTAGCAAATTCATTTGAAGAAGTTGCAGCATCCGTTACGTTTGAAATAGTACTTACTTTATCGCCAAATGCGCGTAAGCCTGTTCCTAAACTTTCAATTAATTCTGGGCCAATTTTAGCGTCTTCTAACATTTGATCTAACTGTTGTGAAACAGTACCATTGTTAGCAGATTTAGCAGGTTTGCTATGAGCGTCCATTCCAGCTAATTCAGGATAAACTAAAGTCCAATCGTATTCTTCATGTGGTTTTTCAAAAGCTGAAAGGAAAAATATTAACGCTTCTGTCGTCAGACCAACAATCAATAATTCGTTTGCAAATTTTAAGTGTAAGATTTTAAATAATGCACCGATAATTACGATAGCCGCGCCAATACCATAAACTTTGGCCATTAGTTTTTTGTAGTTGCCCATTTTAATAGATAATTTGAATTTTTGTGTGAATTAATTTATTGATTGTTTTATTGTTTACGTTTTAGTTGATGATATTATTCATCAGAGATTGAACGACCCATGTACGACATTACGCAACGGAAACCGATGTATGACTTCGCAGTATCTTGGAACTCATAAGAACGTGTACCGTTTTGCATGAAGAAACCAATGTCTTTCCAAGAACCTCCGCGTATTACTTTACGCTTCAATACTTCTGGATCGTCTGGCTTAGCTTCATAAGAGTAGTTAGGGTTCATGTCGTGTATAAATACTACAGCAGACTCATCATAAGAGGTGCTTGTCCACTCTGCAGCATTACCAGACATGTTGTATAAACCGAAATCATTCGGGAAATAAGAAGTAACTTTTACAGTGTGCATACCACCATCGTCGCCATAATTACCACGACCTGGTTTGAAGTTAGCTAATAAACAACCTCTGCTGTTTCTAGCATACGGACCACCCCAAGGGTAATCAGCATTAATACGACCACCACGAGATGCGTATTCCCACTCTGCTTCTGTTGGTAAACGGTATTGATTCATTACTGCTTCACCTTGTGCACGTTTGAAGTCGTCTAACATTCTAGATCTCCATATTGTAAATGCACGAGCTTGTTTCCAGCTAATACCTACAACTGGATATTCGTCGTATGCTGGATGCCAGAAATATTTTTCTACCATCGGATCATTTAATGCATACGCAAAATCCGAAATGAAACATAATGTATCAGGGTAAACTTGAATATCTTCTTTAACGATAAATTGAGTACGAGGTTTATCTCTGTTAGATTTACTTGCAGCCGATGTTAAATCGAACCACTCTAAGTGATAGATCAATTTACGGTTATCAATTTCTTTTCTACCGAAAATTCTTTCTTCCTCTGGATAATACAATTCAGATAAAGCTTCAACAACAGCTGGATCGTTGTAATTCAACTTTGTTTTCCAGTTTAAGTACTCTTTACCATCTGCATCTTGCAAAATATGCTCACCACCCAATGTTTTCTTAACAATAGAGTCGCGAACGTATTCCGTAAACTGACGGTATTCGTTGTTTGTAATTTCAGTTTCATCCATATAGAATGCACTAATACTCACTTGGCGATTATGCGCCACTTGAGAATAGGCAATGTCTTGATCAGACTGACCTATATGATACGTACCAGATGGAACGTAAACCATTCCAAAAGGAATAAAAGGCTTAAAGCTAGGGCGATCATTCGACCCAACCAATTCTCCATTACCAGAGTTTAAACCACAACTGCTAACAACAGTTGTTAGTCCCGCTAAACAGAACAATGCGATTTTTTTCATAGCAAGCATTACTAAAAATTTGCTTTTATATAATTAATTAAATAAGCCGTAAGTACAAATTTAGCATATTATACTAAATAATAAAGAACGAATGTGAATAATTTTATTTGTTTTCAGTTTTTATTTTTCAAATAATATTATTATTTGAGCCGGGCAATTAAACGGATGATTTCGGTTTTTAGTATAAAAAATGCACATATACTACAAGAAACGAGGTGTTTTTATAATAACATCTGTTTTTATTTTCTTTTTGATGATCACATCATAGCCTAAAATAACCTCATGTGATCCCGAACTTGCTACATTTAAATTGTTTAAAGTATAGTCATATGCGTAGCTAAATTTAATCGCTGGGGTAATATTTAACCCTACAATACCAATTAACGACTCATTTAAACGGTATGATAATCCTCCCCAAAATCTTTGATTAATAAATGCCATTGCATTTACATCAAAAGAAACTGCTTTCGAATATTTTAACAATACTGATGGTTTTACGTCTAACGTTGGAGAAATGTTCCAATTATATCCTGCAACTAAGTTGGTATGTATTACATTTCGGTATTCTGTTGCCGCAACACCATCAAAACCCATATTAGGTCTTGTTAAGTGAGTTGCCGATAATCCAACATAATAAAGCTCCGTATTATAAAACGCTCCAGCGTTTACATCTAATTTTAAAGCATTCAACTTGCCTGTTGGTACAACAGGGTCACCCGGTACGCCAGTAATTAATTTTGTACCATCAAGTGTTCTTTGTATAAAACCTAAGCCAATACCACCAGATAATGTTCCATTAGCTAATTGATATTTGTATGCATAAGATGCCATGAAACTTAAACTTGCATTTCCGGCACCGATTTGATCATTAATAATGTGAATACCTACTCCACTTGTTATGCTTGGTAAAGGCATGTGTGCACTTATAGTTTGAGTTTGTGGACCACCATCAACCCCTACATATTGTGTACGGAATAAACCTAAAGCACTTAAGGACTCTTTGCTACCAGCTAATGCAGGGTTAAATACAAACCCATTAAACATATAGTGTGAATACTGCGGATCTTGCTGTGCAAATGTTTTAAAACCTACTAATAGTAATGCTATTAGCAGCAATCTATATTTGTTCTTCATTTATTCCTAAAATAACAACCATAAAACCAAGGATTCCAAAATTAGCATAATATTATCTATATGCAAATTTTGTACTCATTTCCTCAATTTTTAGTTAGAAATGCTTTTGCAACAAATTTGATACCAAGAATTATAAATTATTTATTCGCGGTTTTCACATACTCCTCGATTGCCATTGTCATGGAAGGAGCCTGAGGACTAGGAGCTTGCACATCAATATTTAAGCCTGCATCTATTACTGCCCTAGCAGTTGTTGGACCAAATGTGGCAATTCTAGTATTTTTTTGTTTGAAATCTGGGAAGTTTTTAAACAAAGATTTTATGCCCGAAGGACTGAAAAATGCGATCATATCATAATTGACCTCTGCTAAATCAGATAAATCACTACATACAGTTCTGTAAATTACCGCTTCAGAGAAGTTAAAACCGCTACTTCTCATAAATACAGGTATTTCATCTGTGTGAACATCTGTACACGGATAAAAATATTTTTCGTCTTTGTGTTTTTTTATTAATTCGATAAGATCTGCAGTAGTTTGTTTACCAATGAATACTTTTCGTTTACGATATTGGACATATTTCTGCATGTATAAGGCTACAGCTTCTGTAATGCAATAATATTTCATTTCTGAAGAAACCTCTATTCTTAGCTCTTCACACACTCTAAAATAATGATCAATTGAATTTCTGCTCGTAAATATTACCGCAGTAAAGTCTGTAGGGCTGATTTTTTCTTTTCTAAATTCTTTAGCTGGAATGCCCTCTACGTGGATAAATGGCCTAAAATCAATCTTTAAATTATATCTTTTGGCTAATTCAAAGAATGGCGACTTATCTGATTCGGGTTTTGGCTGTGTTACCAAAATGCTTTTAACTTTCAATTTCTTATCCATACTTCTCTTGTTAATACACTCCAAGCAATAATTATGCTAGAAACACTTTGTAGATAATTAATAATGGCATTATTTCAAGGCTGCAAAGATAGAGAAATAAATAAAACTTAGGAAACTGAAAATTATTTAATATAAATGACCCTGTTCTCAAATACTTGTATATAGTGTTAAAACAAAATAAAATTAATATTAAGTAAAACACCAAACCCTCATATTCATTAGGCAGATAATAGTACAGGATTAGGAATGGGATGATGAAAATAGAGTAAATAAAATTAGAAATTGAGATGATTGACAAATAGCCAGACATTAATTTCTGTATAGAAAAAACATACCCAGCAAATTTCATCAATATAAACTTAGCAATGTAAAACAGAACGGCTGCTGCAGTTATAAACAAATATTCATCAGAATCTTTCGTTTTTATTTCTACTCCAAAAGTATCTAACATGTATTTAATGAGTAGACCATATACCATTGCAAACAATACAAAATATAAAAGTGTATTTCGCAATTTGAAAAAATTATCGTCGCGGGTAAACTGACTAATCGCTCTGTCATTCCAATATGCCTGAAATATGATTGATAAGGTTTTGTTGTATATATTTTTAATCAATACATACAATAACACAATAATTAGAAACACAAATACTATCCACTGATCTGGGCTTTTACGTAATTTAATTGCATTTCTATTTACATATTTCCGAGTATCTAATTTTATTGTACTATCGCTGTAATTAAATGTGTTACCCGAATATCTATTGAGTACAATTTTTCTAAACGTATCACTTGGTGTAAGTATACTCGAATCAATAAGCACGTAATATCTGTTATCTGTATCTACAGGTTCAAAATAATTTAAGTTGATGTAATTAGTAGTGGTATCCAATTCTCTATTTACAACTTGTGCATGTACAGATAACATTAATAGCTGAAGTAAAATATATAGTAGAAGAAGTCGGACGTTATTCATTTTGCAAAAGTTTAAAAATAATTGATGATTCCAAAATGAATCTTGCCTGTTTGGAAATTAATTCCTGAATTAGCTTGTGCACCCAATGCGTAATTTAATTGTAACATGCCCGCAACCGTTTGTATTTGCACTCCTGCTCCAATTCCATATGGGTAATCTTCGGCATTTAGTACTTTATTTACATAATATGCTTGATCGTAAAATAATCTGAAAAAGGAATTTCGATCCAATAAAAAACGATACTCAAAAGTAGAAATCCAATAATACGATGTAAAAATGCTTTCTTCGTCAAATCCTCGTAAATCATTAATCCCCCCAATTCTTAATAATTCATTGTTAAATAATTTGTCACTTTCTATCCATTCTGTTTTGTACGACAATAGTACAACATGTTTGCCTGTTAAATTGAAATACTTTTTAACACCGAGCAAGAGCTGTATTTGTGTACTGCTTAAACTTATTCCTTCATACAATGTGTCTGTGATACCTGCATTTTTAGTTATTTTTCTGGTGCCAAATAAGGCTGAACTTGCAATACTGTAGCCTTTTTTAGGATTAATTCTATAATCTAATTCTTCAAATAGGGTGTTAATTCCGTACGATTTTTTGTTGACGTCTAAATTATCCGGAAGCACATTTGTATTTGCATATTTTTTTACAGACAATAGATTGCTTTCATTAACTTTGTATACCAAACTTAATTGATTATTTCCTTTCAATAAGTATTGGATTGCGATGGCTCTTCCTAAATTAGAGAAGCTTGTATCTTGCCTACGAATATCGAGGTTTGCAGTTAAGCCAAATGATGTTGAAAAAACGAAAGGGTAATTAAGCATTATTTTCAAATCGCGTGTTTCATTCGCTTGGCTTTTAAAATCTATGGAAGCTTTTTCACCACGACCTAATAAGTTTACTAAGTATAATTGTGCTTGGCCAACTATTGCAGTTTTTTGATTGTTGGCATTAGGTTGAACGCCAATTAGTCCGTCGAATTTATTAGCGTTTCTTTTTTCAGGATTTAAAACTACATTGGCTGTATTATTAGCAAAATATACCTTCGGCGGATATTTCAATCGTATAAATCCAAGTTCATCTATTCTGTTTTGTATAGCTTGTATTTTTTTTTCATTATAAACATCTCCGTATTTAATGCCTATGTACGAACTTAAAAAAGAAGGTTTAATTATATTCTTATCGATAATAGTTAAGGTGTCGAATTTTATTAAAGGATTAAGAATTAAATTGAGTTGTGCATTTACTTTGTTATTAATAATTTGAATGCTATCAAATTTAATTTCAGCAAAAGGATATCCATGCTCTTCGGCATATGTAAGCATTTGCTCAATTGCATCAGTAAGTAAATCAACTTGTATTATTCGATCTGCTTTTATGCTATTTTTCAATTCAGATTTCGGAAGTAAATCAACTAAATTATCTCCTAATTTTACAAATCCCCAGGTCCACACATCACCATAATTATATAACAATTTACGTTCATTGGCAATGGTAGTATCTTGTATTTTTTTGAAATTTATGTACCCTGCGGCACGTAGTTTGTTTTCGAAATACAACACCTCGTTGTTTAATTTAGCAGTATCTTTAAATTCTGTTTTAACAGTTTTAATGGTACTTGGCAAATTAGGTTGTATACTCAAAATATACGTTTTATCTTGAGCAATTAAAGAGCTTACAGACAGCAGAATAAACAGTAGGATGAAAAAAGGGCTCTTCATTAGGGCTAAATTAATTGAAATTTGTTGAAATTCGTCTTATGGCTGGTATTTATATACATATTCCTTTTTGCAAACAAGCATGTCATTATTGCGATTTCCATTTCAGTACTTCTTTAAAGTATAAAGACGAAATGATGGAAGCTTTAGTACGTGAAATTGAAATGCGTAAGTTTTATTTAGGGGATAAAGAAGTTAAAACCATCTATTTCGGCGGTGGAACCCCTTCTATAGTGCCTGCCCGAGACATTGAAAAGATATTACAAACAATATACGATCGATTCCAACTTAGTGCAGTACCTGAAATTACATTAGAAGCGAACCCCGATGATTTAAGTAAAGAACATTTATCTGCTTTACACCAAATCGGGATCAACAGATTGAGCATTGGAGTGCAGTCGTTTATTGATAGAGATTTAATTTGGATGAATCGCGCACATCATAAAGATGAAGCCTTAACTTCCATAAAACGTGCACAAGATATTGGCATTGAAAACATCAGCATCGATTTAATTTATGGAACACCTAATCTAAGCGATCGAGAATGGTTAGATAATATTCAGCAAGCATTAGAATTAGAAGTTCCGCATATTTCATCGTATGCATTAACCGTTGAGAAAGGTACAGCATTAGGAAATTGGGTGGAGAAGAAAAAGCAGAAACCGATGGACGAAGAACAGGCCGCTTCGCAGTTTGAGATCTTAATGGAAGAGTTGGCCTCGAATGGATTCGATCATTATGAAATTTCGAATTTCGCAAAACCTGGCTATTATTCTAAACACAACTCTTCTTATTGGGAAGGCTCTAAATACTTGGGTATTGGACCGTCTGCACATTCATTTAACAAAACTAGCAGAGAATGGAATGTTGCTAATAATCAAAAATATTTAAACGATATTTATTCTGAAGTGCTTCCATCGCAAACAGAACAATTAAAACTTAACGATCGTTTTAATGAGTATTTAATGCTTAGTTTTAGAACTTCTAAAGGTGTAAACACTACATATTTGGAAGATGAATTTGGTTCTGCAATGTTAACCCATTTTGAGAAAAATGCACAAGAGTATATTTCTAAAAAATGGGTGATTTTTGAAAACGGGTTTTACAAAACCACCAGAGAAGGTAAACTTATGGCAGATAAAATTGCGTCGGAATTATTTACATTAGAAAATTTTGAAAGATGATTATTCATACCACTTTTAATGAAAAAGAAATTAGTATTGATTTAAAGAAGGGCATCGATTTATCAATAGCTATTGAACCTGGCAAGGGTGTAAATGCATTTTATATTGAGCCGGCCAAATTCGAACCCATTAGAGTTGGCAACTTTGTAGGCTCAGTAAAAGAGGGCGGATCGGCCAATTGCGAAAACCTATATATTAATGCTCATGGTAACGGCACACATACCGAATGTGTGGGGCATATAAGTGCCGAAAGAATTTGTATAAACGATTGTTTGAAGGAGTTTTTCTTTTTTGCTCAGCTACACACGGTTAACCCTACAGAACATCAAAATGATTTTATAGTAAATGTAGATGCATTGAATTCATTAAAAAGAATCGACGATTGCGAAGCAATTATTATTAGAACAAACCCTAATACTTCAGAAAAATTAACAAAAAATTATTCTGGCACAAACCCAACTTATTTAAGTGCCGATTTTTGTAAAAAAATTAGAGAGATGGGCTATAAACATTTGCTTTTAGATTTGCCATCTGTAGATAGAGAAGAAGATGGAGGAGCCTTAGCAGCCCACAAAGCTTTTTGGAATTTTGAAATAGAGCCACGAACAGATATGACAATAACAGAACTCGTGTACATCCCTGATTCTATTAGCGATGGCAACTATTTCTTAAACTTGCAAATTGCCTCACTAAAAACCGACGCTAGTCCAAGCAAACCTGTTTTATTTAAATTTACAAATGCGTAAATATGCAAATGTG
>JAGVEE010000404.1 GCA_020058405.1 Sphingobacteriales bacterium | reverse complement strand
CTCTGCTTACAAAAATTAATTTCATGTCAAGCATCTCGCAAAGTAGTAGTGTTTCCGAGGGTTTCCGAACTTCTTCTCCTCGTACAAAAGCTATACTTTTAAAACCAAATTTTGCAGAGGCAGAAGCTAAGGCTAATAAATGATTAGAGTATGCTCCACCAAAACTTACTAATGTTTTTTTATGTTGATGTTGCGCTTCGGCTAATTGATATTTTAATTTTCTCCATTTGTTTCCAGAAATTAAAGGGTCTATTAAATCATCGCGCTTAATAAATAGTTGATAGCCCTCTGGTACATTGTATTTTATTTCTTGAACGGGAGAGTGAATCTGGAAATTAAACATAGTACAACATTAATAAAAAAACCCTTAAAAGTATTAAACTCTTAAGGGTATATACAATTTAGTTTAGTTGGGTTCTGTTTATTTCCAATCGATATTTAATCCAATACCTGCAGTAGCCATTGGGTATTTACCGAACGTATAAGCACCTTGGAAGGTAACAATCAATAACTTCAAGCGCATCCCTAAAGTACCTGTCATTCCATTAGCACCATCAACAGTAAAGTTTACAGGGTTGCTGATTTTTATAATTTCTTCAGATCCAGTAGTAGCATTTACACTGTTTAAAGGAAAATCTCCATCTAAGCTTAATACGGTTTTACTCATTTGGTAGTTTACACCACCATATACTGTAAGAACTGCTAATTTTTTAGATACAATTAATCCCATAGTTGTAGCAGTAGTTTTTAAGTTCATTGCTTGGTTGGCATATACACCGTTGTTTCCTGCTGCATTTGGAGTACCTGTTTCTGGTTTTAAATCTAAACCTAATCCTAAGTCCATTTTAGTATATCCGAAAAATGCCGACATATCAAATGGCATTAATTTCATACCCGGTATCCATTGTTTAATATCATGTTTTAATCCGAAACCAACTAGGCCAATATCACCTGCATCGCCTAGAGCAATAGTAGGCATGTAACGAATCATTACTTCTGTATTTTTAATCAAACCAATGGCTAATTGTGCAGTTGGCGCACCAGAGAATGGCAATCCTGCACCCTGTGGCGCATCAAATCTTGCTAATTCTACAGCATTATTACCTGGAGGCAATGTTGGATTATCTGTTCTTAAAACGAATATCGGGTTTGAACCACCTGTACCAACATCTGCATTACCTGCAATGGTTTGACCGATGTTATTTGCATTATTAGCCAATGTTAATTTTGTGAATCCTAAACTCAATGCATCATAGGTCTGGTCTTCTGTAGGAACCATGGCTGCGTTTAAATTGATGGTAATATCAAATCTCCCTAAACCATGTGGCTTTGCAGTATTGTACCATCCACCATTTAATCCTGCTCCAAAGCCTCTAAAAAAAGGAGTAGTGTATGCTTCTACAAGTTTACTTGCATCGTCAACACCTGCTTTTAATAAGGTTGCCACATCTGTTTGTGCATTCGCGCTCTCATTAATAGTTAAGGATGCAAGTGCGAGCGCGGCTACTTTTAATCCTCGATTTAAGAATGTAGAATTTTTCATATTGTAAGGGTTTAGCTATGTTTTATATATAAATATAATAATTTATGTTCTCGATTTAATTATTTACTCAAAAATCTATATTTATATTCATTAGTACCATCCCTCATATGTGGTATTTTGTATACCCACCAACCCGTAGGGTTAATGTGCAAATGATTAAATGTGCAAATGTGCAAATTAGCACTCAAGGTGCTGCAATTTGCACATTTTCATATTTGCACATTTACTCATTTAAGAAGTACTTCAGTAGCGCCGTAGCCGAACTTTTCCTTCCTTGCGTCTTTAAAGGTTTTTACCTGCGGATGTTTGCCAAGTTGTTTGTGAATTTCGTTTCGGAGGGTTCCGTTGCCTACTCCGTGAATAAAAATGATGCTTTGGTATTGATGTGCGATTGCTGCTTCTAAATTTTTTCTAAATGCTTCTAACTGAAATCTCAACATTTCTTCCGCTTGCATGCTCGGAAATTTATCCGTTAACTCTTCAATGTGTAAATCTATTTCTCTTGAGGGTGCAGCAATACTTAGCTTCTCCGAAGCTCCCGAAAATAATTGCTCTAATAATTCTTCCTTATCAAACTGTATCGTATGATCGAGTTCTAACTCCGATAAATATCCTTTTTTTGTTAAATACGGGATTTCTTTTTCGGTACTTATAACTTGTTTAGCTTTTATGTTTTTCTTGTAAATTTTAGGCATACTCGGCGCATGCTCTGCCATTAAATGATAAATCAGTTGGAAATGAAAGGTCCATCCTTGGTCGAATTCACTAATGGTATGAGTGGATATTCTGGCCGCCGTTCTAGATTTTATAACATCTGCATAAATGCCTTCGTATATGTCTTTTTTCTGAACAGAAACACCTGCTAATAAATTGTATTTAGTAGCATTTATTAAATACATGTGGTACAAATGCTGAATTTTATCGTCGCGATGTACCGCTAAATACAATTTATCTTCTGCAGTATTTTGTAAACTAGTTACCG
>JAGVEE010000155.1 GCA_020058405.1 Sphingobacteriales bacterium | reverse complement strand
TTTACAACTGGTATAAATTTAACACTTGCAGATGATAAATTTTGGTGCTACAATCCTAATACTACCGTTTATGGATTATACGATATTTCATTAAATGAAGGAACGAACGGTATTACGCAACACATTGCTTCGGGCCAAGGTTTCTTTGTACAAGCATTAAGCAGTGGTGCAAGTATTCAGTTTACAGAAAGCAGTAAAACAAGTAACACTCCCAATAATTATTTTAAAACAAATACCCCAAAAAAAAATCAGATTGTAAAACTTTCTTTAATATCTCATAACGATAACAAAGACCAATTACTAATTGCCTTTGAACCAAATGCAACTAAATTGTATGGTGATAGTGATGATGCCATTAAAATATTTAATGATAAAATTAATTTCTATAGCAAATCATCAGACAATATAAACTTAACCATCAATCAACATCCAACAATTGGTACTTTAGATACTATAAACCTTTGTGTTTACAGTAATGACACCATGGGAACCAACGTTGGTCAGCATTACATACAGCTCGATGAGTTAAAAGATTTTAATGCGAGCAATGAATTATATTTATTAGACACTTACACAAATACCACCACCAATTTATTGGTAACAGATAAGTATTATTTCAATATTGATACTTTAGCAGCTACATGGGGAGTTAATCGTTTTAAATTGATATTCAAAACCATTAATACAAACATCCATAAAACAGATGCTAAATTTGAGTTTCAAGTATACCCTAATCCTTCTAATAGTTATATAAAAATTGATGTGCAAAACATCCAACTAAACCAAAACAGCACCTACAAAATAATTGATATGTATGGTAAAGTTGTAATGAATAAGTTGTATAAAAATGAAGCAATAAACATTGATGCACTAGCTGCAGGAATGTACTACATAGAATTACAAAGTGGAGATAATGTAGGGATGAGTAAATTTGTGAAGTTATAGTCAGCACTGCTAAGTGCTGACTCTTTTACTTAGTAATCTTTTTTAGCTTTCTTTTCTGCTTTAGCTAATTTTTTTTCTTTCGGAGTTAACGCTGGAGCTTTCTTCGCTTCCTTTTTTACGCTTTTTTCTTTAGCCATGGTATATATGTTTATTGTTTGTATTAAATATAGGGCAATATTTTCGATTTCATACAATATATGATTTAATTATTATTAAATTTGGTTATACAACATCAGGCAAGCTTGTAAAGCTACTCCCCTAGCTTGTGCTAAAACTAAATTTATGATAAGATTAAGCTCTCTGCTCTTATTGGCTCTTTTATTATGTTCAACAAGCGTAAATGCACAAACAGTACAAACCATCATTCCATCAACTAATGGAATTGTAAATGCGATTAGATCTTCGGGTAGCACCATTTATATTGGGGGAGAATTTACTTACGTAGGGAAGCCCTTGGGGCATGCCATTTTATCGAGCACTAGTACAAGTACCGTAAACACTAGTTTCCCGGTAGTTGGAATAGAAACTTCTGATGCTGTAAAAGCTATAGCACCCGATGGTTCTGGAGGTTTTTATATTGTGGGCAGTTTTACTTCTGTAGCTGGCTCTACACGAAATAACATTGCAAGAATAAATTCTGATGGTACTCTTAATGCATGGAATCCGGGGAACAATTGCAATTCAAGCATCAACGCAATAGCAGTTTCTGCAGATTTTAATACTGTGTATGTAGGCGGTTTTTTTACTACTATTGGTCAATCAACAAGTAGTGCAAGAACTAGAATTGCGGCAATTAGTGCAAGCACTGGGGATGCTACTTCATGGAATCCTGGAATTTCTGGTGGCGGTGTAAATTGCCTTGTATTATCTTCTTCAAGCACCATTTATGTTGGAGGTACTTTTACAACCTCCAATACGATTGGAGCAAACGCGGTAACTCGAAATAGAATTGCAGAAATAAATACAGGCGACAATAATGGTACTACATGGAACCCTAATGCAGATAATGAAGTGAATGCTATTTTACTTTCTGGAAGCAATGTATATGTAGGCGGCGACTTTGCAAATATTGGAGGTTCTGCAAGAAATCGTATTGCCAGAATTCCTAACAGTGCAAGCACTGCCGACTCTTGGAATCCGAACTCAGATAATACCGTGTATGCACTAGCAATTTCTGGAACTAACGTATTTGCAGGTGGATCATTCACTAGTATTGGTGGTGTTACCGTTGGAGGAGTTGCTGCATTAGATGCTGGTACAAACACCAATATGGCAAGCAGTACATGGATATCAAACATCAGCATAAATTCGGGTACACCAACTATTAAATCGTTAACCGTAGATGGTACAACTTTATATGTTGGTGGAACTTATAACTCTATAGCAAGCACTGTAAAAAGTAATTTATGTGCTGTAAACATAAGTAGTTTGGCAAGTTTTACCTTAGCTTCTTTTTCTACTACTGTAGGTAGCAATGTAAATACAACTTGTGTTTCTGGAACAAACATTTACATAGGTGGAGATTTTTATGTTTCTGATGGCAGCGCCAGAAATTTTATTGCTTCAATTAATGG
>JAGVEE010000356.1 GCA_020058405.1 Sphingobacteriales bacterium | reverse complement strand
CAATCGTCGATCTTCACAATGGTAGCCAATTTCATCTTTCTATAAATGGTGCGAATATCAAATCCATAACGATTGATGGTACGAGTATCGCTACCATTCGCTTGTCCGTTTCCGAAATACACGTTTGCTATAACTCCAAAATCAGGATTTATTTTTGATACCATTCTTAGGTTCGATTCCCAAAGGTCTTGTGCTGGTGCCGAACCCGGAAAAACAAAAGTTGTACGTCCGTTACCTAATATACCAATAGCCGCATCTTGTACGGTTGGTAAATGGCGATATACAAAGCCTGCGCTCATCGCAAATTTAGCATCTTCCATTCTGTCATTATCCCACTCATACATCCAAGTTGCTGGAGTTGGATCGTAGGTTAATAAAAGTTCTCCGCCCATTGTTTCGCGGTTTCCTCTAACTGAAAAAGGATCGTCTAATATATTTCTAGGGCGTGCAGGAGCTGCAAACTCAGGACCAATTGGACCTGCTAAAGGTTTTTGAAATAAGAAATTTGGTGCAATTTGGAAATCGCCTACGTTATACGTAAAACCAGTTAAAGCACTGTACATATTTCCACTGCCAATGTCTTTCAACACCCAACCAGTAAAGGTCTTGGTTTGATCTACCCCACCGTTTGCTACTAAGCCCATGTAAGAAGTTAATCCGTACCAACGTATTGGCCCTGTTGAGTAGGTTACCTTTAACTTACCGCCGAAATTGTCTGAACTTTTTATTTTATCAACATAAACTACATTGTCTTTTTCTAATTCGAAGGTTCTGCCATTCAAAGGCTGGCCTGCCCAAATACCTCCTGCATCAACAGTTAACTTTTCCATTTTCTTTCCAATGGCAAATGATAACCTGCGTGTTTTTGGAATTGGTACGGCAAAAGAACTTTGCAAATTGGTTCTCTGTACTAGGTCTTCATGGAAAATACCTGTAACATCTAAACCAGCTACTTTTCTGCTGTACTTAATAAGTGCAGCCGGGTTAGCTCCCCACCATAATTCCGGGCCGAATGCTACTTTTAAGCCTTTAAAGGTTTTCTTACCTTCTAGTTCGAAACCAAATGGCGCATTACCATTATAGATGTCGATATTGGGTCCGTAATTTGCCTCAGGATATAATCCAAAGAAATCACCTTCATAACCCCAATGGTAGTGACCGGTTCTATAAAAACCTGTTAATTTAAAATCTTTAGCATCCCAACTATAATCTGCTTTGTACAATTGAATTCTGTTGTTTGAGTTTAGTTGTTGCGGACCCGTTGGAGTAGAAACCGTAACAGCTCTTCCTCTATTCTCGTAGAAAATTTCGTCGATAGGTTTAGTTGCTACATTCCCTAATACGTTAAACTGAACGTTTGCTTTCATATTAGGTGCAGGCCTTGCGGTAACCCCAATGTTAAAAGACTCCATATTGTCGAAGCCTTGTGAACTTGGGTATGAAGTAGTAGAAGGATTGGTACTTGGAGGAGTAGATATTAAACTACCACCTGTTAAGTAAGTGTTGAAATTTGCTTGTAAATTACTCAAGTATAATTTACCACGGTCTTTAGCGGCCATGGCTGCTTTATCTCCCCTAGCCTTCAGTGTTGCATCGGCAACAGAGATGTTGTTTAATGCAGCGTTTAAAGAGGCAGGACTTTCGGTATAAGGATTAATTCTGTGCGCAGATTGTAAGGCATAATACGCAGCACGAGGATAAAGGTCGTAGATGCCACGCTCATTGCTTTGGCCTTTTGCGCAAATACCGAACCATTCTTCGTTCATGTTATTTTCGCCCACTATATAATCGTTGCTGTAACCACCGTTCGACCATGATGCGGTTGCATCGTGCTCTTCTAAATTGATGGTTTGACCTGTTTTCCACCATCCATCGCTGAATTGAAAAGTAAAACCACCCAAGCTATTGTTGTTTCTACCTTGTCCTTCAGCATTACTGTAAATTTCTTTCCAGTTGCTTAACAAAACTTTTGCTTGGTATTCTTGATCTTCTTGGTTGGCTATCGTATTATATGCATCCGAACCAAATTCGGTAAGCACTATCGGCATATTTAGTTCTTTTCTTACACGCTCGTATAAATCGGTAAAGGTTATTCCTCTGTAAGAGTTTATACCTAAGATGTCTACATCTTTACATTCTTTCGCAATAATTTCTGAAAACAATAAATCGCCGTTACATATAGCAATTGGGCGACTTTTATCAATTTGTTTTAACTCTACGGTTACCTCGTTAAATAATTTATATAGATGGTAGGCAGCTTTGGTAGAATTACGATCGGCCAGTGGAATGTCTTCTGTTTCTGCACCTCTCCAAAAAAGTCCGTAGTTGTTCTCGTTACCCAATAAAAAAAGCAAAACACCTGGATTTCCTTTGTATTCTTGCACCATTGCCTTTGTTTCGGCAAGTATTAAAGCACGAGCTTCGGGATTTGAATAATCGGTATTAGGTTCCCATTTGCCATTAAGGGTTAAGCCATAACGACCAAAAGAATGGTTAAGCATGGTATAAATGCCGTATTTCTCATAAATATACTGTACCCATTTAGCTGGCACTCCTGTATATTGTCTGATCGCGTTTACACCCATGTTTTTAAGCAGAGGCATTTCGTTATCAAGGGCAGCCATAATTACATCGTCAGATTGTTTCCACAAACTGTAATTGTAATTGGTACCAATTGGTAAATAATCCCAGTTCATACCATTGATGAACATGTCTTTTCCGTTAACGGAAAGTTTAAATCCGTTATTAGATTTTACCACCAACACTTCGTTGCTTTGTGCAAACGTAAGTACTGGAATAAGTAATAAAATAAAGGGAATTAAGCATTTTTTTATGAAGTAATTATTGCGCATAAAATTTATTTTTTAATTGTATTAAAAGGGTTTACAAAAAAATTTATTCTTTAAATTTTAACAGATTATTTTAAAAAAATGAACAGGTATGAAAAACGTATTATGGTACAAATTACCATAAGTTTATGAAAATATGAAATTTTTGTGATTTGGGGATAAAAAAACAGAAAAAATGGATTTGAAACGAATTAACGAAAATCGTGCTAGCATGTGTTTTTAAAATTTAGCTCACAGAGTTACTCAAAGTACGCACAAAGTTTCACAGTAAAACTCTGTGCGTGCGGTGTGGTACCCGACATCAGTTAAACCCACGTTAATTCAAACTTATAACTCAAAAAATATCAACTCAACGATTTACAATCAGTTTTTGTGCGGACATCCCATGTATTGTTTTCACATAAACCAAGTAAACCCCATTTTTATCAAGTTGAATTTTTGTACTGGGCTGCGTTGTTTGAATCTTTAAGATTAGTTGTCCAAGAATATCTGTAATTAATATTTCAGCTTGATCTGTTGAATGTTCAATAGTAAAATTTTCGTTTGTTGGGTTTGGGTAAAGATTAAATGAACTATTTGTTGATTGAGCTAATCCATTTCCCAAAAGAATCGAATAAACTTCAACACCTCGAATTACGAAATTGTCGTAATCACTAACTAATAAGTTTCTATTGCCATCGAAAACTACACTAATTGGTCGACCAAACTCTGAAAGAAGATTTTCTGTATCCACATATCCAGTGACATTAGGTATTCCAGCAATTGTAGTTACATTTCTAAAAGTATCAATTTTTCTGATGGTAAAATCTAATCGGCCTGCAATGTATAGATTTCCTATACTATCGGTTACTATACCTTTGGCACCATTAAACCTTGCAGAAGTACCTATTCCATCCGCATGACCAGCTGTACCATCACCTGCATAAGTTGAGACATTACGTGACGCATCTATTTTTCTGATTAAATAATTTTGACGATCGCTTACGTAAAAAACATTTTGTAACTTATTATAAGCAATACTCACTGGCCAGTTAAAGGTGGCAAGGTTTGCAGGTCCATTCAAATTACCTAAAACTCCTGTTCCTGCAAAAGTAGAGACATTACCTAAATTATCTACTTTTCGAATTACATTGTTAACGTAATCAGCAACATACAAATTAGATGAATCATCAAAACACATATAAGCTGTACCACCAAACTCAGCTAAGGTTCCAATACTATCAGTATAACCCTGAAGTCCTGAACCTGCAAAAGTGGTTACGTTACCCAATGTGTCAATTCTGCGGATTACATAGTTAAATTCATCTGATATATAAATATTATCTTGCTTATCTATAGCTATTCCTAATGGATTATAAAATTGTGCAACAGAAATATTTCCATTAACATATCCTGGGGCGCCATTACCTGTATAGTTACTAACGTTTCCAAGTTTATCTATTTTTCGAATAACATGTTGCAAAGCATCGGCTATATACAAGTTGCCTTTACTGTCAAAAGCCATTTGCTCTGGACTAACAAACTCACAGGTTAATACCGATCCGTTTAAATCGCCCTGTAATCCAGTGCCAGCATAAGTTGAGACGGATTGTGCATATGAAATATGTGACGTATATATTGACAAAAAAATGAACAATACCAATTTTCTATACTTGTAATTGGTTTCAATAAAACTGCAAACAAAATTGACAGTTTTAGTCAAATTAGATTTCAATTTATTTTCCATGTTTTTTTTGAGTGATGCCTCCGCTTTTGTTTATTATGCAATGTAATCAATTAAATGTATTACAAATTATAAAACAATCTACAGCATCAAATCATTCACCCAGCACCTCTTTTGCCCCCATTAGCACACTAGCACACTAACAAGGAAGTCATGGCAATACTACCATAAACCTCCTGGTCATTAAAATACGTCACCTTCTCCTTTTCGTTTTTCAAGGCAAGTATGTAAAGTAATGGTAAATAATGCTCGGGACTAGGAATCGAGAGTTGAACTTCTCTGCCGAGTGTTGAGTAATTGACCAAAGATTTATGGTCGTTGTTCGAAATTAAATTTTTAAAGGTATCGTTTGCTTTTACGGCCCATTCGTATCCGCCATCGGCATCTCGCCAATTCATCATCCCTAAATTATGCACCATGTTTCCGCTGCCAATAATTAGTACACCTTTGCTACGCAAGGCTTGTAATTGCTTGCCTAGTTCGTAATGGTAAGCGGCATCTTTGCGGTAATCTAAACTCAACTGTATAATGGGCACATCGGCCTTAGGGTACATGTGCATAATAACCGACCAACATCCGTGATCCAATCCCCAATCGTGATCCATTTCTACCGATGTCATGGAAATGATTTTCTTCGTTTCTTCCGCTACACTTAGCGAACCCGGTGCTGGGTATTGAACTGCAAATAACTCCTTGGGGAAGCCACCAAAATCGTGAATCGTTTTGGGCTTCGGCATCGCCGTTACAAAAGTACCCGGCGTTTCCCAATGTGCACTCACACAAATAATGGCGTTGGGCTTCGGCAAGCTCTGCCCTAGCTTCTTCCACTCTCGCGTAAAGGCATTGTCTTCAATCGCATTCATCGGGCTACCGTGACCCAAAAATAAAACAGGCATTAGTGGCGAAGGCGCAAAACCCTCGGAAATGGTAGATAATTCTTTTAGTGTCATAGCGCTGGCTGCGAATGGGAGTAAGAGGAGTGATTTTATGAAATGGAAACGATTCAAAATAATTACGAATTACGAATTACGAATTACGAATTACGAATTACGAATTACGAATTACGAATTACGAATTACGAATTTATGTGTTATAACATATAAATACAAATTTAATTCAAAATAATTTAAAAAAATTATACCCACTTATTCAAATCTATCTAATTCCCGCCATTCGTAATTTGTAATTCGTAATTCGTAATTCGTAATTCAATTTGCGTAATTCAATTTGCGTAATTCAATTTTCGTAATTCACTTGGTTCGCTTCCCGCAAATTATACCCCGACCTCATCACTTCCCCATAGGCTCCGGCGCTGCGGATGGCAATGTAATCGCCGCGTTTGGTGATGGGCAAATCGATGGCTTTGCCGAAGCAGTCTGAGGATTCGCAGATGGGACCTACCACATCGTACTTCTTTTTCTCGGAGGTGTTGGTGTTTGATAGGTTTTCTATTTTATGATAAGCTTGGTACAAGGCTGGGCGAAGTAACTCCGTCATGCCGGCATCTAAAATGGCAAAGTTGGTTTGCAAGCCTTCTTTTATGTACAATACTTTAGAGATGAGTGTACCGCATTGCGCTACCAAAGCTCTGCCCAATTCGAAATGTACTTCTTGGTAATTTTTTATTTCTAAAAACTGATGAAAGAGTTTGAAATATGCTTCAAAATTTGGAATTGCATGTTCATCTGGGTTTACATAATCGATGCCCAAACCCCCGCCCACATTGATGATGCGGATAGCTTGCTTTTGCTCTTCGAACATGTTTACGTATTCGTTTACTTTAATACAAAGACTTCTAAACACATTTAAATCGGTAATCTGCGAACCAATGTGGAAGTGCAATCCTATCAGTTTAATATTTTTATAAACACCGAGTAATTTTATTACATCGAGAATTTCCCAGTGGTTAATGCCAAATTTATTTTCTTCTAACCCAGTAGTAATGTAATGGTGTGTATGCGCATTTACATTAGGGTTTATGCGTAAGGCGATGGATGCTATTTTGTTTTTTTCTTGCGCCAGCTCATTTAAAATTTCAAGTTCTTGTTTCGATTCTACGTTGAAACAAAAAATATCGGCATCTAAGGCATCGTTAATTTCTTTGTCTGATTTACCTACTCCTGCGAATACAATTTTATCATTCGAAAATCCATTTTTAACCGCTGCTAATACTTCGTTTCCACTCACACAATCGGCTCCAAAACCCTTTGCCTGTATGGCTTTCAGAATTTCATTATTTGCATTTGCTTTGAGTGCGTAATGCACATGGAAATTATATTTATTGGCTTCTGCTTTGCAAACCTCTAAAGTCTTGTTCAACAAATCCATGTTATAAGTATAAAATGGAGTTTGCAAATGTTGATATTTTGTAATGTCCATTTTAATTGAATATACCTTTGTGTAATGCTTTTAATGTATCGTTCTTAACGCTAGTATTTACGAGTATAGAGATGTTGTTTGCACTTCCGCCATACGAAATCATACGAATCGGAATTTCGGTTAAGGCATCAAATACTTTCGCGGCATAACCAGATTTGCTCGCTAAAAAATCGCCCACAATACAAATAATAGATTGATCGCTGTCTACTTCTACCGTACCAAAACCTTCGAGTTCTTTTATTATTTCTGATAGATGAGTGTTATCATCAATAGTTAAAGATACCGCTACTTCCGAAGTGGTAATCATATCGATCGGTGTTTTGTATCGCTCAAATACTTCAAATACTTTACGTAAAAAACCGTAGGCTAAAAGCATTCGCGAGGATTGTATTTTTAAGGCCGTAATTCCGTCTTTTGCAGCAATGGATTTTATACCCGCTTCCGAAAGCATCGAAGAGATGAGAGTTCCGGGAGCATTGGGTTCTAAAGTGTTTAACAAGCGAACGGGTATGTTGTATTTTTGTGCAGGAAACACACTTTGAGGATGCAAAATTTTTGCACCAAAATAGGCTAATTCCGCTGCTTCGTTAAAACTTAAATTTCGGATGGGTTTAGTACCTTCCACAATACGAGGATCGTTGTTGTGCATACCGTCTATGTCGGTCCAAATTTGCACCTCCTCCGCTCCTATGGCTGCACCAATTAACGATGCGGTATAGTCGCTTCCCCCACGTTTTAAATTATCAACTTCGCCGAAATGATTTCTGCAAATGTATCCTTGAGTGATGAAAATTTTCGTTTCGGAATTTGCATTCAACAAAGGCATCAAATGCTCCGTAGTATAAGGAATATTGGGTTCAGAATGTTCATCTAAACGCATAAAATCTAAGGCGGGTAATAATACTGGTTGATGACCGATTTGCTCCAAATAATACGTAAACAAAGCAGTAGAAATTAATTCACCTTTGGATAAAATAATTCGCTCTTCGTAAACCGTAAATAAATCTTGTGTAAAAGCACGTACCGAATTAAAATGTTCGGTAATTAGGATGCTTGCTTTTTTGAGGTAGGCTTGTTCTGGAAATAAATCTTTTATAAAATCGATGTAGTTGGCTTCGAGAATATCTATTAAAGCATTTGCTTCTTCGTGTTTCTTCTCATACAAAGCATTTGCAATACTTACTAAATTATTGGTAGTACCCGAAACGGCAGATAATACTACAATTTGGCGTTCCTCCGGACGAATAATGTCCATTAATTTTCTCATACGCTCGGGACTCCCAACGGAAGTACCACCGAATTTCAACACTTTCATTTTTCTCTAATTTTGCACAAATTTAGCAAAATATGCTAAAATATGCAGACTTATTGGCTTTAGTAACTGTACATTGTACGCTGTACTGTGTACATTGTAAACTCACATAGTACTAT
>JAGVEE010000234.1 GCA_020058405.1 Sphingobacteriales bacterium | reverse complement strand
CCAACTTTTAGTTTGCATCCAAGGTGTACCACCGTTCATTACTTCTCTCCCATAAATACCATCGCTTGTACCCCATTGCGATTCAGAATTTACCAAACCTGCATGAGATATTAAACATTTGTAATGTGTAGTAGTTGCTTGCATCCAATTAGCTAAATGTCCTCCATAACTTGCACCTCCCGCTGCTTGCAAATTTCCATCAATAAATGAAAATCTTTTTATAGCATCTTTTGCTGCTTCATTAATTTCGTTTCCCGGTCCTTTAAACGGATCGTACTGTATGTCTTGCGAAAACTTTTCACCATATCCTGTAGAGCCTGTATAATCCGTTAATAACAATACATAACCCGGAGAGGCAAGTAAATGGTAGTTCCAACGATAACTCCAATTATCTTTCCAAGAGCCCGCTGGTCCACCATGCATGACTACAAATAATGGATATTTTTTCCCTGCATCAAATCCGGCTGGGCGTACAAGTAAACTTCTTATTTTTTTACCAGCCTTACTTGTAAACCAAATCTCTTCCACCTCTGGTAAGTCTAATTTATCTAATCGTTCTTTATTAAAGTTAGTTAAGTAAGTATGTGTGTTTCCATTTATTTTTATTATTTCTGATGGTGCATTTGCAGTTTCAAAACTGCTAATAATTACCGGAGTATTTCCATCAGAAACACTAGTAGTTGTATAACATCCCTTAGGGTTTGTTGTTATATTTTCTACTTGCCCATTGGTTATATTTATTTTTATCAGTCGGTCTCTCCCTTGATCTTCGATGCTCGAATATATAGCACTACCAATCAATTCATAATTATTGATGTTACGATCTAAGCTACCTGCAAGTGTTGTTTTGTTTTGCATGGATGGGAAATCAAATCGAGTAAATTTAGCCAGGTTAAAAACTTTGTAATTATTTGCTGCGCTAGCTAAACAAACTAAATATTTACCATCTTCAGTAATACTTGGATTACCATATTCGAAACCATCATTTGTTATTTGTGTTGCTTCACCTGGTGTTGTTGGTATACGATATAAATTATAAACAACATCTTTGTACGCAGAAGCGTTTTGTTCTGTTGTAGCACTTATAATTAACTCTTTGCCATCGCTTGTAAAACAAGCATCGCCATTAAATTGAAAACCTTGCTTACTTACCATATTCATTTTCGAAAATAAATCTACAGCTTCTGCTCCTTGGTTTATTTTTTGAACAAATAAATGTGTTTGTTTTTCATCTACCCAAGAGTCCCAATTGCGAATAGGGAAACCTGTATAAACTCTTGCTTTATATTTTAATTTCTTTTTCTCTTCAGCTATTTTTTTATTGGTCGAATCGTTATACGCTCCCGGGTATACTCTGCTTGTGAATGCAATCATGCTACCATCTGGGCTCCATTGTGGTGAACTTGCACCGGTTGATAAATTAGTGAAACGTTGCGCTTCTCCACCATCAACAATATTTAACAAATAAATTTGACCAACTTCATCTCCTTCTCTTTTAGCAGAGAAAGCGAGGAGCTTACTGTCGGGGCTCCAAGTATAACCACCCTCTGAACCTTTACTATTGGTAAGTTTTCTTGGCTTTGTGCTCGCATCGCTCGCCGCAATCCATAAGTCTGTATTCACTTCTTTTTCATCGTAACTCGGATCCGTAACACTAAATACAACCCATTTTCCATTCGGAGAAATTTTTGCTTGACCTACACGCTTCATTGCAATCATCTCTTCGTGGGTAATGCTTTTCTTTTGTGCAAATACTAGTGTTGGGAAGATTAGTAATAAAACTAAAAAACTAGTAATAAATTTCGTTTTCATATAAATTTTCATAAATTTTTAAAATGTAATAATTATAAATTTACTAATCGGAATATATTGTAAAAAATATAGCATATAGTAAAGCAATTGATATTATAATACTCACTATTGCTACTAAAATAGCAGTTAAAACTGAAACCCCAAATCCAAATAAAATCATTTCTGCAATACTTACCTCTTTCTTTTTATATGCTATATAATTATTGTTTACATCTCTGTTAAAATATGTTCTTACATATTTGCCATTATTAATTTCTTGTATAGTATATAATTTTCTATCAAATTTTGTTCTTGGATCTATATCAATTCCCTCGATTGTTTTATTTATCGCATTTATTTTATTTACTATAGTTTGATTTCTACGTAGAATAGTATCTCTAAATTCTGCAGTACTAAATTCATATCTTTTGATATTTTTCATACTATCTAATTCTTTTATAGTATTATACTCCAACTTAAGGTCTTTAGCCTTCACAGGTACATATAAATTTCTTTGATAGAAAAACGAATTACAAGAAAAAAGGAAAATGGAACAAAACACCATTGTTGCCTTTATTAGAAGCGACGATTTAGACATATTTGTGCAAGCTTGAGCGTTGGGTAATACTTGTGTAAATTAAATTACGAATAATTGTACAAATTAACAATGAATTAGTAATTAATAGGTCACAAATACATTAAATAGAATTTATATGTACACTTAATATTTTATAAATTTGCCTCTATAAGCTCCCTCTTCTGTTTTTATGAAGAGCATATACATTCCTGAATTTAATTTAGAAATGTTTAACCTATTACCGTCTAACTCATACGCAACATCTACTTCTTGGCCAATTGAATTCATCAACATTACTTTCGAATTTGTTTGTACGTTAATACCATCAATATAAACATAGTTGGTATTACTAGGATTTGGATATATAATTAAACTTTTAAACTTTTCAATGTTTTCACCAATAGTTAATGTATTTCTATAAATATAAGTTTGATATGGTTTTAGATTTTGTTTGAAACTATAAATCCCATTATTACTAACTAGCTCAATTGTACTATCATTCCAAACATCAGTATATATTAATGGTACAGAGGCTCCGTTATTTGTTCTAAAAGTAAATTCCACATTACTTAAATGATTAGAAGATGTGTTTACTAAAATTAATATATCATCATTATAATAACTACGTAAATAAGAATGAACAGATGCATTTGTGTTCAATACATTTTTTACAGATCCTAATTGAAGCACTTCGTCTCTATTTCTTAATTGAATTAATTTTCGGTAATGGTTCCAAATAGAATTAGAATCGGCTTTTAAGGTTTCAACATTAAAAGTTGTATAATTAGTATTGATAGGGCGCCAAGGATTGCCTGTGGTAAATCCAGCTCTACTTCCAGCACTCCATTGCATTGGTCGGCGTATATCCTCATCTGGTTTTACACCTTTCATCGCTACTTCTTCACCGTAATATAAAAATGGAACACCGGGTTGAGTTAAGTATAAACTTGCGGCTACTTTATTTTTGTTGAGGTCGTTTCCTAATACATCAATTAATCTATTTTGATCATGGTTGGTTAAAAAACTTGAATACTGATTGGTATCTAAAGTATTTTGTGCATTGTTTAATGCAAGCTTTGCTTCATAAGGATTTCCTGTATTTGCCGATTGAATATTTTTTTCGGCCAAGTTAAAATCAAAACACATATCGAGCACACCGGTATACAGGGCTACAGACTGTGGTGTGTCCCAAACTTCACCAAGTAGTAAAGAGTTTGCTTTCCATACTTCGCAACTATCATTTAGTTCTTTTAAAAAAGTAATTGTTTCGGGAGTGTTCTTTAGTGTATTTCCATTTTCATATAAATACATTACAGCATCTAATCTAAAACCATCTACACCTATATCTTTCAACCAATATTTCGCGATAGAAAAAATGCTGTCTTTTACGGGTTGATAAGTATAGTTTAAGTCGGGCATTTCACTCCAAAATAGTGCATAATAATTACTGCCATTTTTTGGGTACCAAACTTGTTGCCCCCAAGGTCCGGTTTGCGTAGGAGGAGAAGTTTCCCATCTATAAAAATTTCTGAAGAAAGGATCGTTAGCAGCAGATTTTATAAACCATGGGTGTTGACTAGAGGTATGGTTAATTACTAAATCGATAATTACTTTTATACCAGCTGTGTGAGCAGTGTTGAGCATGGTTTTAAAATCGTTCATGCTGCCGTATTGCGGATTTACTTTTTTATAATCGGTAACATCATACCCATGGTAACTAGGCGAAGTGTTAATAGGCATTAACCAAACAAGGCCTATTCCTAAATCGTCTGTTGTACTATTATTGCCATCATTTAAATAAGGCATTTTTTGTGTAATGCCATTAAAATCACCACGACCATCGCCATTACTATCGTAAAAACTACGAACAAAAATTTCATAAGCAGTGGTATTGTTCCACCATTTATTTTGTGCGAAAGAATTAAATTGAATTAATAAAAGAATAAAAATGCTTAAACAGAATTTCATAGTAGGGAAGTATAAAATTCTAATTTAAGGAAATATTTTTACTAAGTGTATTTTCTACAATATGATTTATGGTATTATACTTTCAAGCATCCTCTAAAGGCTCTTCCTGCATAATAAGATTCAACACCGTTGTGGTAAATAAAAACATGTTTGTAGCGTTTGTCGCCAAAAATAGCACCACCTAGTTTTCTAATGGCAGCTGGTGTGCTTAACCAAGAGGATGTTTTAGTATCGAAATCGCCAAGACTTTGCAGGTATTGATATTGTTCTTCAGTTAGTGTGTCAATTTCCATTTCTGCAGCCATACCAATTGCACTGTGTGCGGGTTTATATTCTTTTCTGGCTTCTAGCGCTTCTGGGTCGTAACATATACTGCGTCGGCCTTTAGGACTTTCGGCAGCACAATCGAAGAAAATATATTCATTGGTTTTTTTATCGTATCCAACAACATCGGGTTCGCCGCCGGTTTGTTCCATGCTATCGAGTATCCAAAGTTTCTCGGCTGAACTTTCTAGTTTTGCTTGTACTTTATCCCAAGTTATTCCTTTGTGTCGAACTGTATTTTTTTCAAAACGATTTTTTAGAGTCGCCAAAAGTTCTTTAGCTTGTATGGGTGATAATTTATTTTTGGAAGATTTGCTCATGGGATAAAAAATTTGTAAATATATTCATCTGCAAGTATAATGTATATTCCCGATTCAATTCCACTAATATCTATCTTGTTTTCACCGAATAATAATTTTCCGCTTTTGATATACTGACCATTTGAATTAATTAATTTATAATTTATTTTCTTATCGAAGGCAGATATTATTGTAAGTATATTATCTGAAATATTAACATGGTGTTGTATTTTCTTATCTTTAATGCCCAAGGATGTATTCATTCTATTAGATACGTGAACTTTAGTAGCAATGCTTGGTACATTGTAACAACAAGATGTATCTGAAAAATAGGTTGTATTTTGATTGTAATTAGTAATGTTTTTAAGAATCGTATTATTAGAATTTAATACAACACTTTCATTTTGTATCAAACCTTGTGCATTTAATTTATAGGATACAACTACTGGTACATTATTACTATCAATATTACAATAAGCGTAAAAATTATTATTAGTATTTTGAAATATAAAATCACATCTATAGGGAAGCAGTGTTCTCCATAATAGACTAGTTTCATCTGTAACAGAAATTAGTTCAGTTTTATTAATTATTAATATATTATTATTTAAATCTCTATTTATTTTG
>JAGVEE010000355.1 GCA_020058405.1 Sphingobacteriales bacterium | reverse complement strand
ATACATTTGTCAGAATATTAGGTTAGGAATGAACGTAAAACAAACTACATTAAAAGCCCCTGTTACAGTGGTTGGAGTTGGCTTGCATACAGGCACAGAGGTTATTATGACCTTCAAACCAGCGCCAGAAAATCATGGATATAAATTTCAACGTGTTGATATAGAGGGATCACCAATTATAGATGCCGATGTAGATAACGTTACAGATATCTCTAGAGGTACTACTTTAACTCAAAATGGAGCAAGTGTTTCTACTGTAGAACATTCCTTAGCTGCACTAGCTGGTTTAGAAATCGACAATGTTTTAATAGAGCTAAACGGTCCTGAAGTACCTATTATGGATGGTAGTTCGATGCCATTTATTGAAGAAATTGAAAAAGTTGGCATTGTACAACAAGATGCAGACCGCGAGTATTTTGTAATTCCTAGTAATATAAATTACGAAGAAACTGAAAGGCACGTAGAAATGACAGCCATGCCTTATGTTGATGATTACAGAGTAACCGTAATGGTTGATTATAATTCACCTGTTTTGGGTAGTCAGCATGCTTCACTTTCCTCAATCTCAGAATTTAAAAAAGAAATAGCATCGTGTAGAACCTTTTGTTTCTTGCATGAACTAGAGATGTTGCTTAAGCATAACCTTATTAAAGGAGGAGATTTAAACAATGCGATAGTGGTGGTTGATAAAGTGGTAGAAGATGAAGAACTGGAGCATTTAGCTAAATTATTTAATCGCGAAAAAATCGCTGTTGCCAGAGAAGGAATTTTAAATAACATAGAATTAAGATACCAAAACGAGCCTGCTCGCCATAAACTATTAGATGTAGTGGGTGATTTGGCTTTAATTGGCATGCCACTAAAAGGGCATATAATGGCTGCACGCCCTGGCCACGCTGCAAACGTAGCCTTCGCTAAAAAAATTAAAGCGCTCATTAAAAAAGAGAAAGCAAAAAAATACATTCCAACATACGATCCAAATGCGAAGCCTGTTTATGATATAAACGGGATCATGAATATTCTTCCTCACCGCCAACCATTTTTATTAATCGATAAAATTACCGAGCTTACACAAAAACATGTTGTAGGGATTAAAAATGTAACGATGAACGAAGAGTTTTTCAAAGGACATTTCCCTGGAAACCCTGTAATGCCGGGCGTTTTACAAATAGAAGCGATGGCACAAACAGGTGGAATATTAGTATTAAACACAGTTCCTGATCCTGAAAATTATTGGACATATTTCATGAAAATTGAAAATGCACGCTTCAAGGATAAGGTACTTCCGGGAGATACTATTATATTTAGATGCGATTTAACTGCTCCTATACGAAGAGGAATTTGCCAAATGCGAGGAATTGCATTTGTTGGCGATAAAATCGTAATGGAAGCAGAACTAATGGCACAAATTGTAAGAAAAAGTTAAATTTAACGAATGATATCTCCACTTGCCTCAATACACCCCAAAGCGAAGATAGCCGACAATGTAACCATTGAGCCCTTTACTACGATTTATGCAAACGTAGAAATTGGCGAAGGTACTTGGATTGGTCCGAATGCTACTATAATGGATGGCGCACGCATCGGAAAAAATTGTAAAATTTTTCCAGGTGCAGTAGTATCCGCAATTCCTCAAGATTTAAAATTTAGAGGAGAAGATACCCTTGCCGAAATTGGTGATGGCACCGTTATCCGCGAATGTGTAACCATAAACCGTGGTACCGTAGATAAAAATACCACTAGCATCGGAAAAAATTGTTTATTAATGGCTTATGCTCACGTTGCTCACGATTGTATTTTGGGCAATAATGTTATTCTTGCAAATAACGTAAATCTTGCAGGCCATGTTACCATAGAAGATTATGCCATATTAGAAGGCATGGCTGCAGTTGGTCAGTTTCTAAGAATAGGCTCACATACCTTTATTGCCGGTGGCACCTTGGTTCGTAAAAATGTTCCGCCGTATACAAAAGCAGCACGCGAACCCATTTCTTATGTAGGTATTAATTCTGTTGGCTTACGTCGCCGTGGTTTTACTGATGATGAAATTCGCCAAATAGAAGACATTTATAGAATACTCTATGTTAAAGGATATTCTATTTCGAATGCCGTTCCGATGATTGAATCTGAAATTACTGATAGCCCAATAAAAGCAGGTATCTTAGAGTTTATCAATTCATCTACTAATGGCATTATGAAAGGTTACTCACGCGATTAATGCATATTCAACTAGCGCAAATTGGTAAAAAATTTAACAGAGAATGGGTGTTTAAAAACATCAACCTCGACATACCTTTTGGCGCTCGTTTAGCAATATTAGGTTCCAATGGATCTGGTAAATCAACACTGCTACAAATTATTTCCGGAATATTAAGCCCTTCTGATGGTAGCATTGTTTACCAACATCAAACTAAAAACATTTCTGCCGACCATGCTTTTTTAAACATCAGCATTGCATCTCCATATTTAGAACTCATAGAAGAAATGACCTTATCAGAAATGATAGATTTCCATTTCTCTTTTAAAAATAGGTATCAACAAATTTCTAATAAAGAATTAATAGATATACTCGGCTTAACCACTTCCATCAATAAAGAAATTAGATACTTTTCTTCGGGCATGAAACAACGTACTAAGTTGTTGTTAGCTATACTTTCTGATGTGCCTTGTATTTTATTAGACGAACCTTGCTCAAACCTAGATAAACAAGGTATAACTTGGTATCAAAGCTTATTAAACAACTACTTGGGGGATAGAACCTTAATTGTATGTTCTAACCAAGAATATGAATATGAAATCTGCGATAAAAGCATTTCAATGTTAGATTATAAATCGGCCTAATGCCTAAATTTATTATCTTTGCTGACCTTTAAATAATAGAATAATAATAAATATATATGGCAAAAGCATCTGATGTAAAACAAGGAAACGTTTTACGTTTCAATGGTGAACTAGTAAACGTAGAAGAATTTATCCATCGTACACCTGGGAACTTACGTGCATTCTACCAAGCAAGAATGCGTAATGTGAAATCTGGTAAAATTGTAGAATATCGTTTCCGTACAGATGAAGAAGTACAAATTTGTAGAGTAGAAACTAAAGACTATCAATACTTATATGAAGATGGAGATTTCTTTGTAGTAATGGACAACGAAACGTTTGAGCAATTTAACATTCCGAAGTTCTTATTCGGTTTTTCGGCAAAATTTATTTCAGAAGGAATGAATTTAATTATTGCTTTTGAAAGTGATGAACCAATTATGGGCTCGGCACCTACGCATGTTGAATTAGAAATTACCTACACAGAGCCTGCAGTAAAAGGCGATACCGCAACGAACGTAACTAAAGCAGCTACCGTTACTAACGGTGCTGAAATTCGTGTTCCTTTATTTGTTAATGAAGGCGATAAAGTAAAAGTAGATACGCGCACAGGCGAATACGTAGAGCGTATAAAACAATAATTATATTGATGAAAATATAGAAAGCTCTTGTTTAAACACAAGGGCTTTTTTTATTCAAACTTCCATAACTTACTCGGACTAATAGCATAATTTAATTTCACATCGTGCGAGTCTATATCTTCAATCACCTCAATCGGTTCGAAATAACTGAGTCCAAATTTTACTACATCTGCTCTGCATTGTACTAAAAATCGGTCATAAAATCCTTTACCATAGCCAACCCTGTATCCCTTTTTATCAAAAGTAAGTAAGGGGCATATCACCATGTCAATGTCATTGTATTGAATTACAGTTCCATTTACCGGTTCCATAATTCCGAAATTGTTTTCAGATAAAACAGTACTGCCATCGTATAAAACATTTTGCATCTCAAAAGTTTTAAAATTACTTCTGGGTATTACAAGCTGTATTTCTGGTTTAATGAGTTTTAAAAAACGAATGATAGGAAAAGTATCTATTTCGTTTTTAGATTTTATAGGTAAATAAATATGTACCGTGTGGATGTTCGTAAAATCGAACGTGTTAAGTTGATCAATTACACTTTGTAATAAAGCACATTTGTTTTCATCACTTAAGGTTTCTCTTTTTTCGAGAATATTTGCGCGTATTAATTCTTTGTTCACCTTATTTTAATTTATGGCATTAGAATTGTTAAATTTATAAAATACAATTGATATTCAACTATATGAAGAAATCATTAATCCTAATTTGTTTACTACCTAGTTTAGCATTCGCTCAGTTGTTTAATGCTGATAAAAAAACCAAATCGACCACATTTTTAGAACTTCAAAAGGAGTTTGATGAATATAGACATTCCACCGATTTGCAAAAAACGAAAGGTT
>JAGVEE010000012.1 GCA_020058405.1 Sphingobacteriales bacterium | reverse complement strand
ATTTACTTAAAATCACTTTATTCTGTGATATTCCCTCTGCACTACTTACTTTAATGGTATAAATTCCATTGCTTAGTTTAGATAAATCAATTGAGTTTTGAGTTGTATTTAGATTCAAATCCATAACTTTTTCACCCACTATGTTAAATACTTCTACGTTTTTTTCGCTAGCAGTATTTAATTTAAAGTTCAATGTTCCTTCTGTTGGGTTAGGGTATGCAAGTAATTGTTTAAACAATTTACTCTCTGAAAATATTCCAACAGTTGAGCCCATTGCATTCATTCTACCAGTCATAATAACTTTGTTAACTGTAAAATCATAAGAATATTCAAACTCTTGTATTATCCTGTTATTAGCATCCAATATAATTGAATCTTTACTATTCAATGCATAATTAGATCCATCTTTCGTTTCATATAATTCTTCGGTTAAAAATCCTGCAGCGTTGTATGTATAGGTTCTTCTTCCTGTTTCAACATCTGAAGCATTTTTTTGAAACTCACGAATTAGTTTTCCATTTGCATTATATTCAAAAGTTAATTTATTACCGAAGTAATATCCATTGTTTGTTGAATAAAATGAATCCACTTGAGTTTCTCTTCTACCGTTTGCATCATACGTATACAAGGTTTTACTGTTTTTAACCCAAGCTGCAGGACTTACGTTATCGTCCCAATCTTCAGATAATTCTAACACCAATTTGTTTTGTGCGTTATAAGTATAAAATACTCTTGAATTATTTTTGAGTGGAGAACCTGGCTGATCTAATTCTTTTGTTATTTCTTCGATTACATTTCCATTAGCATCTCTAACTAATCTCAATTCTGTAACAGTGACTTCTTGACCTCCAAAATTAAACTTAAGATCGAAACCGCTTAGTTTATTGTTTCCATCCCATAAATAATCAAATAGATATACAGTTGATGTATTACCTTGGTATACACGTGCGTAATCTGGGCGTCTATCTGGGAAAAGAACATACTTTTGGCGGTTATCTATTTCCCATGCTCCTTGATCATACCCTTCAAATATTAACGAATCGTTTGCATAAGGATATATTACTTCCTCATCGTAGGGATTTTGTGCATTTGCATTGATTGCGCCAATAACGCAAAATGCTGTTAAAACTAAAAATGAGCGTAAATTTTTCATCATGTTATTTTATTTAGGTTTTGTTGTTTTCAAAAAAATGCCCCTGAAAAAATCAGGGACAATTTTCAATACTTAAATTCTGGAACTTAAGCATTGATGTTATCAAAATAATTTCCCCTATAATTTGATGTTGTAAAACTAAAGACTAAAATATTACCAAAACATCCCCCATATGTGGTATTTTTACATACCCACTAGTACTTATAAATCTGGAGAAAACATGATTAATATCATTTTTAAACCCTTAAAAAACAGCTTATTTTGGGCATGAAACAGGCTATAGACACCAAAACACTCTGTTATCATTGCTCCGAAGACTGCGATGACCAAATAGTATATTTCGACCAAAAAGCATTTTGTTGTGAGGGCTGTAAATTGGTTTACGAACTTTTATCAGAAAACAACCTTTGTAATTACTATAGTTTAGACGATAAACCAGGTATTACACGTAAAGATGCCCATCAACAATATCGTTATTCATTTTTAGATGATGAAGATTTAAAAAAATCATTAATTACGTATACCGATGGCAAGGAAACGCATATTACCTTACATGTGCCAAGCATGCATTGCAGTTCTTGTGTGTACTTACTCGAAAATTTAAATCGATTGGATAAAGGTGTTCTGAGAACTACTGTAAATTTTCCGAAGAAAGAAGCAGAAATTGTGTTTGAAGAAAGCACTACGAAATTAAGCAACATCGCCGACTTAATGTCGAGCATCGGCTACGAACCACATATTAGTTTAGAGCAAACAGAAAAAAATCCAAGTAAGAAAATAAACAGATCACGAATATATAAAATTGGTATTGCGGGTTTCTCTTTCGGAAACATCATGATGTTAAGTTTCCCCGAGTATTTCTCTTTAGGAAACTTTTTTGATCAAGAACATTTTACCCATTGGTTTGGATATTTAAATATTTTACTTTCTCTTCCCGTATTTTTTTATTCAGCGAGCGAATTTTTTGTGTCTGGAATTAAAAGTTTACGTAAAGGTTTTTTAAATATAGATTTACCTATTGCACTAGCTGTATTGGTAACATTTGTTCGCAGCTTATATGAAATTAGCACTGGAACGGGTGCAGGCTATTTAGATTCTATGTCGGGTATCGTATTTTTTATGTTGATAGGGCGATATTTTCAGGATAGGACTTATGAAACTCTATCATTCGATAGAGATTATAAATCATTCTTCCCGATGGCCATAACTAAATTAAATAAAGGGAAAGAAGAAGTAGTACCGGTTACCAAACTCAAAAAAGGTGATCATATTCTGGTACGTAATAAAGAACTAATACCTGCCGATGGAATTTTAATTAAAGGGGATGCACATATTGATTATAGTTTTGTAACAGGAGAGTCGGAAGCCATTGATAAAAAACGTGGAGAGTTGTTATATGCGGGTGGCCGACAAGTAGGAAGCGCTTTATTGTTGGAAGTTGTTAAAGAAGTTTCGCAAAGTTATTTAACAAGATTGTGGAATAAAGATGTATTTCAGGAACGTGAAAATAAATACGATTCATTTATACATACCATCAGTAAATATTTTACCATTGTATTATTTGCAGTTACGGCTATTGCCTTTATGTATTGGGCTCCTTCAGATTTGCACAGAGCTTTAAATGCCTTAACCACCACTTTAATAATTGCATGCCCATGTGCTTTATTGCTCTCTTCAACCTTTACAAATGGCAACGTAATTAGGCTTTACGGTAAGTATTTATTCTACTTAAAAAATTCAGATGTTATAGAAACTTTGGGCGATGTTGATGTAATTGTATTTGATAAAACAGGAACCATTACAGAAGCACAACATGCTGAAGTAAGTTACGCAGGGCAAGAGTTAACAGATGATGAGAAGGCTTTATTGCGAAATGTTTTCAAACAATCGGCACACCCATTGAGTAAACGTATTTATGATTTTATTGGTAATACAAAAAATATAGATATAACTGAATACAACGAAATACAAGGCAAGGGAATACATGCAAACATAGAAGGTCATTTAATAAAAATTGGTTCTGAAAATTATATTTTAGGTGATGTACGAAACACTGAAGTAAAAGAAAGTCGTGTATATATAGAAATAGACGGTAACTATAAAGGGTATTATGGAATGCATAATGTGTATCGCGCTGGTTTTGCAAGTTTAATAAATCGATTAAAAAATAAATACAAATTGATGGTGCTATCTGGCGACCATGATTCGGAGAGAGAAGTATTACAATACTTGTTAGGAGAAAATGCTGAATTACATTTTAAACAAAGTCCGGAAGATAAATTGCATAAAATAGAAAGCTTGCAAGCTGCAGGAAATAAAGTAATGATGATTGGTGATGGACTAAACGATGCAGGTGCTTTAAAACAAAGTGATATAGGTATTGCAGTAACTGACCAAGCTAATTATTTTTCGCCAGCTTGTGATGTAATTATGGACGGGCAAGTATTTAATAAATTAGATGAGTTTATAAATTTTGCAAAGTCATCGAAAAAAGTAATACTTGGAAGTTTTGTAATTTCGGTAGTATATAACATAGTAGGATTATACTTTGCGGTACAAGGAAATTTATCGCCAGTAATTGCAGCCATACTAATGCCTATAAGTTCTATAAGCATTGTACT
>JAGVEE010000383.1 GCA_020058405.1 Sphingobacteriales bacterium | reverse complement strand
TGCACACTCATGGTGTCGTTAGATTTATTGAAATCGGCATACACATTTTCCAACCCTCTCCACTCTCTTACTTCCGAATACACCTTTAAGGTATGCGCTCCTGGTTTTAAGGTCGAATATTTTTTAGCAAATGTATAAGTTAATACAGAATCTGTTTTTAGTAAAGGGAAAAATATTTGTTCTGTCGAATCAAGTAATACTCCGTCAACAGTATATTTCATATTTGTTCTAGGCAATGCTTTCCCTAAATTTTCTAAACTCACTTTTACTTCAATATCTGCACCCAAAAACGTTTGATTTTCTATAGGAGATACAAAACTCTTAATTGCCAAATCATATTCTAAATCAAACTGATCGCAACCAATGTCGTTAATCAAGTTATTAATTGGTTCTCCATCTATATCAACAGGAATGGTATTTAATCCAAAAGGCATATGACCAGATCCATCAATGCGCGCATCGTTTACATGCAAATCAAACTTGCTTCTAAACTTAGGCTTAAAACTGCCTAAGCCCTTGGGTGATGATTGTACGTTAAACGGACAGCTGCCTGCATCTTGTTGTGCCAAAACCGTTAAGCTATTACACCATACGGTTCTCCATGATGCCAACACGGTTCCATTAGTATACAATAAGTTTTTACTTGTTTCTATAAATTCTGAGGAATCTCCGTTGCCAGTTGTAAATTTAAGTGCAAGTGACTTATCATTATTAACAGCAATGTTTCCATACAATACTAAATTGTTCGATTTATCAATATTTAATACCGTTGAGGTATTTCCCTGTGTGGTGGTTTCTGTTTGCGAGAGCGAATTATAAAATACATACAGCCTACCATTAGTGTGTATATTTCTAATGGGGTCTGTGCCGTAATTTTTAATCGTTAATAAATTACTGTTTACTCCATCTCTTAAGTCACTACTCGCCATCATGTTGTTTACCACATACGCATCTGTTAAAAAACTAGTACTGTCTATCAATAAACTCTCATCAGCACAATTTAATATTGTATTATTATTAAGAGTAAAGGTTTGTTTTAGGTTTGTTAGTTTTATTCCCGACGAGCTTGCAAAAGAATTTTTTAAATCAATTTTATTATCACTAATACTGTCAACATTTGATGCGTTTATGTTTATAGCATTGCTGTAAATATTAGTAAAAACATTGTTTATAATATCAATGCTTTTAGTTGGCTGATTAGTAGATTTTATGTTAATTGCGGTATTACCTCCTTTAAATTCGCAATGCTCAATTCTTATATTTTTTATTGCCCGAGATCTGGTAAAAGGATTTTCTCTTAAGGTACTAATCCCATACACTTGGTTTACGCTTGAGCTTATTGGCAAATTAAATTTGCAGTTAATAAACTTAATATTATCTACAGAGTCTAGTAAGTGTATAGCAACATAATCGCTAGTTTTATTTCCTTCAAACGTTATGTTCTCAAAAGTTATGTTTTCACAAGCGTATAATTCTACAATACTTTTTTTACTTGATGTAAAAGTTTTCAAAACTACCGTAGCATTTGGCGCCCCTTTAAACGTTATATTTTTATTTTGTAAAGATGGTAGGTTTCCAAAAAATAAATCTTCTTGGTAGTTGCCTGCTTCAAGGGTAAATACAACATGGTTTGCAAAACCACAATTCAATGCATTAAGTGCTTGTTGTATAAAATTGAATTCGGCACTAGCGTTTGTTTTACTTACTAAATAATTTCCAGCAGATAAACCAATACATACTGAATTATCTATTCGTTCTAAGTCGAGTTTAGTATCGTTTGCTAACCTTTTGTTTGGACATATTCTTACCGCTAATTTTAATGGATCAAAATTGGTAGTGGTATGTATTAAATTAAAGGTAACGAGTTGCGTTTTAAAGCGAGTAGTTAAACTATCTAGTTTTACCAATTGATAACCTTTCCAAGTTAATCCACTGTCTACAGAGTACTCCATTGCAATGGTGTCTGTACTTATATTTGCCGAACCTTCGTTTATCAGGTAACAAGAGATTTCGTTTGGTCCGTATATTATTGTATTTGCTGCTAATGCAAACACACTTACATCTTTAATGCTGTTAGCGTACTCTACTGCTCCTATAGAACCTTTACGTGGGTTTCTCAAGTTATTGTAATAGTCTTTCGATACAGTTGTTATGGCTACTCCTATTTCTGTAAATTGTGCTTGGTTTGTTAAATTTAAATCTGTTGAAGAAACAAAACTTATTTGTTCATTTAACGAATTACCATCTCTACCCGTATTTATTCTCCAATCAGAAAAAGACTTATAAACTAAACTACGTGTGCGTGCAAATAAATTTGTATAAGCAGAGTAATATGCGTTGTAGTTAAATGTATTTGTAACGTCGTTAGAATTGTAATACAATACCCTAGGCTTGCGCACATTGTTTGCGTTCGAATCAACATAAATAATATTATTTACAACTCTAATATTATTTATATCGAAGTAAATGTACTTATTTTGCGAAGAGGAGTAAACACTATCCTGACTTAAGTTCAATGCGAAATTTACTCCGTCATACCTAATGTTATTATGGTAAATATAAATG
>JAGVEE010000104.1 GCA_020058405.1 Sphingobacteriales bacterium | reverse complement strand
CCAGGGTTGTTGGAATCTTCGTATGAAGAATGTTTATGTTATGAACTTACAAAACATGGACTAAATTATATTAGACAACAAGCAATTCCATTTATTTATGATGAAATAAGATTAAATCATAGATTTAGGGCCGATATTATTATTGAGAATAAGGTGATTATAGAAATTAAATCAGTAGAATGTTTTCAGCCTATACATTCTGCACAATTATTAACTTATTTAAAATTAACTAATATTAAACTTGGCTTATTAATAAATTTTAACTCGTTTTCAATTAAGGAAGGAATAAAAAGAATTGTAAATAAACTCTAATTCTTTATTTTTTTTAAAATTTTTGCGCTTTTTGCGAAAACTCAGCGTTCTTTGCGTGAACGACTTATGAGTTAATAAAAAAAGCCCCGTTTGTTTCCAAACGAGGCTTTCTTATTTTATTAGCAAACTATTCAGCTGATTCTGCTGATTCTTCTGATTTTTTAGCTTTCGTGCCTTTTTCAGTTTTCTCCATTGAAGTTTTCAAAGAAGCTAATACTTCAAGATCACCAAGAGTGGTTTTCTCAACAGATTCTTTTACTTTCTTCACAGAAGCTGTAGTAGCTTTTGTTTCTTTTTTCTTTTTGTCGGTTTCAACAGCTCTTTCTTCTGCTTTCACTTCGTCAACAAGTTTAGAGTGTGAAACTAAGATTCTCTTCGAATCTTTGTTGAACTCAATAATTTTGAATTCTAACGTTTCCTCTGCTTGTGCCATTTTACCGTCTGTTTTTACCATGTGTTTTGTCGGAGCAAATCCTTCAACACCATAAGGTAAATTGATTACCGCACCTTTGTCAGTAATTTTAGTTACTGTACCTTGGTGAATAGAATCAACAGTAAAGATCGTTTCGAAGGTATCCCAAGGATTTTCTTCTAATTGTTTGTGACCTAAACTTAATTTACGCTCATCAGCATTTACTTCTAACACAACCACTTCTAATGTATCACCTACTTTAGTGAACTCATGTGGATGGTTAATTTTCTTCGACCATGATAAGTCTGAGATATGGATTAAACCATCGATACCTTCTTCAATTTCCACAAACACACCAAAGTTAGTCATGTTTTTAACCAAAGCTTTGTGCTTGCTACCAACTGGGTAACGATCAGCAACTCCAACCCAAGGGTCAGCAGTTAATTGTTTAATACCTAATGACATTTTACGTTCTTCACGATCTAACGTCAATACAGTTGCTTCCATTTCGTCGCCAACTTTCATGAACTCTTGTGGTGAACGCAAGTGTTGCGACCACGACATTTCTGATACGTGAATTAAACCTTCAACACCTGGGATAATTTCTAAGAATGCACCGTAATCTGCAACTGTTACAATTTTACCTTTTACAGTAGAACCTACTTCAATAGCAGTATCAAGCGACTCCCATGGGTGAGAAGTTAATTGTTTTAAACCTAAAGCAATACGTTTCTTCTCGTCATCAAAGTCAAGAACTACCACGTTAATTTTTTGGTCTAATTTTAATACTTCTTCTGGATGCTCTATGCGGCCCCAAGAAATATCTGTAATGTGTAATAAACCGTCAACACCACCTAAGTCAATGAATACACCGAATGCAGTAATGTTCTTAACAGTTCCTTCTAATACCTGACCTTTTTCAAGTTTAGAAATGATATCGAATTTCTGACTTTCTAAATCGTCTTCGATTAATACTTTATGTGATACCACTACGTTACGGAACTCATGGTTAATTTTAACCACTTTGAATTCCATTGTTTTACCTACGTAAATATCGTAGTCGCGGATCGGCTTAATGTCGATTTGTGAACCTGGTAAAAATGCTTCTACCCCTTCAATGTCAACAATTAAACCACCTTTAGTTCTGCTCTTCACAAAACCATTGATAATTAAATCTAATTCTAATGCTTTGTTGATATTATCCCATGAACGTTGAGTTTTCGCACGTTTACGTGATAAGATTAACTGACCGTTTTTGTCTTCTTGGTCTTCTACGAAAACCTCTACAACATCACCGATTTTAATTTCCGGCATATCACGGAATTCCGAAAGAGGTACCATACCATCAGATTTAAATCCAATGTTTAATACAACATCTTTAGTGTTCATTGATACAACCGATCCTGAAATGATCTCACCTTTGTTGATAGAGTTCAGGGTAGTAGTGTACATGCCTTCTAATTTAGCACGTTCTTCATTGGTGTAATTTCCGAATCCTTTTGGATTCATGTCCCAGTCGAAATCTTCTGCAGGGATTAATGATTGAGATTTAATCTCGTCAAGCGATAATGAATCTGCTTCCGACTCGATGATCGTGTCTTCTGCTCTTGTTCTGAATTCTGCATTCGCTTCTGATGCTAGTAATTCTTTTTCTGTGATTTGTTTTTTAGCCATTAAATTTTTTTCTCCTTTTCCCGTGGTTAGGGACGCCAAAGATAGGAATTAATGGGAAAACAAAAAATTTTATAATAATTTGATTTTTAAGCTTTTGAATCTTTATGGTATGAAGAGAATCTTTGTTTAAAGCTTGTTAAAGGCACATTTTTGTGTTTTTCGCTTTGTTGATTCTCAAATATTTAAGAGATGTAAGCTCTTGAGTTTCGCTTTTACAAAGTCTAATTGCTCTTGTGGAGTAAGAAATGAGTTGTCGAGCACTATTGCATCCTCTGCTTTTTGAAGGGGGCTTTCTACACGGTGAGTATCTTCATAATCGCGCATGTTTAAGTTTGCCATTACTTCTTCTATCGAACTATCTTCCCCTTTTTCCAACATTTCTTTATACCTGCGCTGTGCCCTTATCATAGGGTGGGCAGTCATAAATATCTTTAATTGTGCATGTGGGAAAACCGTTGTTCCTATATCTCTGCCATCCATCACTACATTTTGCTTACTTCCAAGTTTACGTTGCATGCCTACCATTTCTTGGCGTACTTCTTTTATAGTGCTTACTAAACTTACCCTTTGTGAAACATCCATTGTTCGGATTTCTTTAGAAACATCCACACCATTTAATAAAAATGTTTCAAAGTTTACATCAATATTAATGTGTGCTAATGCTTCAATAATTTTTTTATGGTCTTTTG
>JAGVEE010000169.1 GCA_020058405.1 Sphingobacteriales bacterium | reverse complement strand
CCCTCTAACGACTAACGACTAAAGACTAACGACTAGTTTCAATATCTGCCCTGCATGATCCTTCGTATCAACCTTCTCAATTATATGTGCAATTTTACCCTTCTCATCAATAATAAAAGTTTTACGAGCTGTGCCCATGTATTTACGACCGTACATACTTTTTTCAACCCAAACTTCGTAAGCATTTACAACCGATTGGTCGGTATCTGCTAAAAGAGGAAAAGGCAAATCGAATTTGGTGATAAATTTTTGATGCGATTTTTCATCATCAATGCTTACGCCTAATAATTCGAAGCCGTTTTTTTGTAATAGTTTATAATTATCGCGAAGGCTGCAAACTTCGGCTGTACAACCTGGAGTATTATCTTTTGGATAAAAAAATAAAATTAATTTTTTGCCTTTGAATTTTGCCAATGAAACTAAATTTCCATTTTGGTCTTTGCCTTTAAATGCGGGCGCTTTAGAGCCTTCTATAATTGTTGCCATTTTATTTAGTAAAACTTGCTAAGTACTGGGTTTTGTTATCTTTCATATCGGTAACAACTAACCTGAACACATGTTTTCCGGGAGGACACTTTTCGTCGAATGTATAAGCCAACAGTGCATACTTCGCATCGTGAGTCATTAATACCCATTCATCGTCGATATAGGCGTTAAATGATTTTACACCTGAGAGGTTATCGCCAATTTTGACTAAAATTTTTGAAGCGGCACGCATATTTCTACCGTTCGAAATATTTACGGGTTTAATGCTTGGACCAACAGAGTCGGCACCTAAATAAAAAGTTCCAAGCGTTTTAGCTTTGCCTTTTATGTAACCATCGTGATTGTATCCACCTGCAGAGCCTCTGCCAGCTTGTACGACTAATGCTTTCGACAATTGATAAGGTGTGAGCTCACGTTCGGGTTTAATCCAAACGTCATACAACCCATGCACAGGAATATCCTTATTCCCAATCGTATATTTTGATGAGTAAGCATTGCCAACTTTTGGAGTACTTGTTCTATAAAGTAATATACTGTCGTAAAAAGAATAAGGAGGAAATGTTGCTTTGAAATTCCCAATTTCAATTTTATTTTGATCGGCGTACGACCAAAAATCTTTTGAATTACGGTAATTACTAAATGTTAAATTGTAAGGATTTTTATCAACACAATTGATAGTAAACTTAACGGTAGCAGTATTGCCTTTTGCATCTTTTACAATGTATTCCATATTGTAAACATCGTTCGGTTCTAAAACTATTCTTCCTCTATTTGTTAAATCTTTATAAATAGTAAGTTGGTTTCCGGGTTCCACAAAACTTTTTTGCACCCATCTGCCAGAGTAATTTCTCTCTTTAAAATCGCAATGCGAATTAATGGCACGAGTATCTTTAAAAAAGTAGCGTTCCATTTTAGAGAAATATATACGCTCTCCATTTTGTTTTAATTCTACAGAGTACACGCCGTTTTGATTACTGGAGTTGCTTTGTAAATCAATGGTTTCAATACCTAAGCCAATAGTCCCCCAGGCATTTATAATGCTACCATTATTTAAGGTATAATCTGGTCGGCTACCCGTTGCTGCATAGCGTTGTTTTGTTTTTATATTATTTACGGAGCTGTTTTCATCTAAAGGGTAAATACTCACTGCTTGTATAAAAGGATTTACTTCATCGGGTACTTCGAAGCCACATAACAAAGGGTTTATGGGTTCTTCTGTTAAAGCATCTCTAATTTCGAAATGCAAATGCGGTCCTTGAGATGCACCTGAATTCCCTCCAAAGGCAATAACTTGCCCCTTTTTTACAGGTAATATTTCTGGACTTAATAAAGTGTCTACTTCAAAGGTTTTTAAATTATATTGAAGGTCTTTTAAGTATTGATTAAAGGGAGTATTGTAACGCTGTAAATGTGCATACACACTTACCAAACCGTTGGGATGTGTAATGTACAGTGCATTTCCGAAGCCACTAGCTTGTACACGAACTCTAGAAATATATCCGTCGCCAACTGCGTAGATGGGTAAGCCTTCCATTGAGTTGGTGCGTATGTCTATGCCAGAATGAAAGTGATTTGGGCGCAATTCGCCAAAAGTTCCTGCTAAAAAAACTTTAATATCAACCGGAGACCTGAAAAAATCTTGTGGATATTCTCTGTCGCTATTATTATTTAATCGTGGGTATGAATAGTTAAATGCAAAGTTTGTAATTACTAATAAACTTAAGCCTATAACACTAATCGATTTTAAAATATAATGGTAGATGTATTTTTTCAATTTCATTTATTTCACTTCTAGACTTAATAATGATTGTGAGCCGATAAATGCTTCGAATTTATCGCCGATGTTAATTTTCCCTACACCTGCGGGGGTTCCGGTAAATATTAAATCACCTTTCTTTAAAGTGAAACGTGTAGAAAGGTAGGATATGATTTGTTCGAAACTAAAAATCATATCAGCACTATTTCCTTTTTGTACGAGGGTATTATTTTTTTGTAATGAAAAAGAAATGTTTTTTAAATCTTTAAATTCATTTATAAGAATAAATTTTCCAATAGGAGCACTGTGATCAAATGCTTTAGCAATTTCCCAAGGCAAGCCTTTTTGTTTACACTTTTCTTGTAAATCACGAGCGGTAAAGTCTAAGCCAATGCCAATTGATTCGATGTAATTTAATGCAAATTTTTCAGCGATGTGTTTGCCTTCTTTCTTAATCTTTAGCACTAATTCCACTTCGTAATGTATGTCTGCAGAATAATCTGGGTGATAGAAAGGCTTTCCTTCACGCAACAAAGCGGTATCTGGTTTTAAGAACACTACGGGTTCTGTAGGTACAGGATTGTTTAGTTCTTTTGCATGTTCGGAGTAATTTCTACCAACGGCCAATATCTTCATAGCATTCTTTTATTGCGAAGATAAAAAAAACTGCAGGCTTAAAAAGCAATGTGAGCAAATGATGCAACACATTTATTCATATATGTTAAAAAATAATTATTGGATGGAAATTCGTTTGATGGCTACTTCAGTGCCAACGCTTACTTTTACAAAGTATAAACCTTTGGTAACTCTTGCAGGTACTGCGAATGATTGGCGGTATTCGCCAACAGAATATTTGTCGCTTACCAAAACGGCTACATCGTTTCCTAATACATCGAGCAAACGTATTAATACATTACTTTCTTTTTTAACCACAAAGTTTACATTAATTTTATCGTTTGCAGGATTCGGGTAAACGCTTAAAGTGTTCACTAGAGATTTGTTTGCGAGGCTGGCGCTCAAACCCGTTACGTTAATTATGCCCGCCATTCCAGAGCCATTTTGTTCACCATGTGTGGTGCTGTAAAATGGAATGGTGCCAGCGCTTGTCATTACAAACGATCGAGTATTATTAGAGTTGTTAAGGTTAAAAGTCGGGATGCTTTGTCCATCGTCTGAGCGAGTAGGGTTATTTCCAGAAACCCAAACAAATTTGATGGTGTCACCAACGGAGCAATTAATTGCTCGAGGGCTATAGTGGTGGCCATTTACACCTACACGAATTTCATACGTATTTTGGGCATATAGCACAGAACTGGCTAGTAGCGTAATAAATAGGATGATATGTATAGATTTTTTGAACACATTCAAATATACTGAATTTTGTAAATAAGATTTTTAAATAATGTAACAATTTTGTAAAGTTGCCGAACAATTCTTTTATTTCCTCCACCTGAAAAGAATTTGGCAATTGATAATTATAAACTACATTTGAGCACTTTATACATAATTTCTTGGACGCGAATAAATTAAACAGATTATCAGCTGCGGGAGTGCTGGTATCATTAGGTATTATATTTGGAGATATTGGAACATCTCCACTTTATGTATTAAAAGCAATCATCGGAGAAGGCAATATTATTAGCAGAGATGTAGTTTACGGGGCTATTTCATGTATTTTTTGGACACTTACACTGCAAACCACTGTAAAATATGTAATTATTACTTTACGTGCTGATAATAAAGGGGAGGGTGGAATTTTTTCTCTTTACACCTTAGTTCGAAGAAAAGCAAAATGGCTCATGATTCCTGCAATTATTGGTGGATGTACCTTATTAGCCGATGGTATTATTACTCCTCCAATTTCTGTAGCATCAGCAATTGAAGGACTTCAATTAAAATATCCGGAAATTCAAACGGTTCCGATTGTACTAATAATAATCACTATCTTATTTATTTTTCAACAATTTGGCTCAAACTTCGTCGGCAAAGCTTTTGGTCCGATTATGTTTTTGTGGTTCTCCATGTTGGGAGTATTAGGCTTAACTCAAATTACGCTTCACCCAGAAATTCTTAAGGCCGTTAATCCATATTATGCTTATGATATTTTAGTAAATAATCCATCCGGATTTTGGATTTTAGGAGCAGTCTTTTTATGTACAACTGGAGCAGAGGCTTTGTATTCTGACCTTGGACATTGTGGACGTAAAAACATTCGTGTAAGTTGGGCTTTCGTTAAAACATGTTTATTGCTAAATTATTTCGGACAGGGATCTTGGTTGGTAACACAAGAAGGAATTGAACTTGCATCAAATCCATTTTATACCATCATGCCAGATTGGTTTTTAATATATGGAATTGCACTTGCAACCATTGCTGCAATTATTGCCAGTCAGGCATTAATTAGTGGATCATTTACGTTAATTTCTGAGGCTGTACGTTTAAATTTTTGGCCGAAAGTAAAAATCAATTATCCTACAGAAGCAAAGGGGCAATTGTATGTCCCAAGTATTAATTGGTTATTATGGTTTGGATGTTGTTCAATTGTATTATACTTTAAAGAGTCTACCCACATGGAAGCTGCATATGGTTTATCAATAACATTAACAATGTTAATGACGACCATTTTGCTGATGATATACTTGCTAACACGTAAATTTTCTTATTGGTTAGTTGGACTTTTATTCGCAGTATATGCAACAATCGAATTGTCATTTTTAATTGCCAATTTAAGTAAATTTATGCACGGTGGTTGGGTTACTATATTTATTGGAGGTGTATTATTTATTGTAATGTGGAGTTGGATTAATGCACGAAAAATTAGAAATAGATACTTAAGATTTTCGGAGTTCGATGATTATTTACCAATATTAAAAGAATTAAGTACAGATGAGAGCGTTCCGAAATATGCATCGCAATTGGTATATCTTACAGGCTCTAACTTTACCTCAGAAATTGAATCTAAAATTATATACTCTATATTTCAAAAGCAACCTAAACGTGCAGACGTATATTGGTTTGTGCATGTGGATGTAGAAGATGAACCTTATAAGGCAGAATACAAAGTGGTGCATTTGGTACCAGGTAATGTAATTCGTGTGGAGTTTAAATTGGGTTTCCGTATTGAACAAAAAATAAATGTAATGTTCCGTAAAGTAGTTGAAGAGCTTGTTAAAAACAACGAAGTAAACATTACAAGTAGATACAATTCATTAAGTAAACACAATATGATTGGCGATTTTCGTTTTGTGGTATTAGAGAAAAAATTATCAACAGATAATTCATTACCACTTTACGAAAGAATAATTATGCAAGTATATTTCATTCTAAAAAAGCTTTCTCTTTCAGAAGAAAAAGGATTTGGTTTAGATTTGAGTTTCGTAACTATAGAACAAGTTCCGTTGTTGTTAACACAGAGCAAGAACTACGATTTAAAACGCGTGGGAGTGTAATCGAAATTTCGAAATTTCGAATATTCGACATTTCGAAACTTCGACATTTCGATTTTACGACTGGTACTCTATCAAACAGCAATACTGATGCGTACTATTCACCATTCACTATTCACTAATGACTAGTTTACTCTTCCAGTATCCGTAGCTAAAGTAAATTACTAAGCCAATTACCAGCCATATTCCGAAGCCTAACCAGTTGGAAACTCCTAGTTCGGACATCATGTATAAACAACTCAATAAACCCATAAGTGGAATCATCGATAAGTTGTATTTAAATG
>JAGVEE010000190.1 GCA_020058405.1 Sphingobacteriales bacterium | reverse complement strand
GATAGGCATTAATGGATTCAACTTTTTCTAGTTCTCCAAAGTAAACAAAGGCCGAATAGCTTTTATCTTTATATTCACCTCTAGCATTTATTTCTTTTTTGAATGATTTAGTGTTTGCGTTTACGGTATAAATTTGTTGATAGAATGAATACCTAGCACCCACTTTGGCATAAGTAATGCTACTCAAACAAATAAGAACTAATAGCAATTTAATATTATGCATTGTTAAAAAAAGAATACTTTAACAATCATAACCAAAGCGAATACAATTAATGCAGAGCCAACTACTCTGTTCATCCATTGAACCACATTTTTACTAAATAGATGGCGAACTTTACTAGCAAAATAGGCTTTTGCTAAATCTGTGCTTAATACAGTAATCATCGAACAAAAAATAAATAATTTTATATCATCCGAACTGTATTCAACATTTGTACCTAAGTAACTTACTAATCCTATCCAGTAAAATAACATACCAGGGTTTAATAAATTCATGAGTAATCCTTTGAAGAAGTATCCTGTATTTTTTAGTTTAGAACTTACTGAAATTTCTTCTTCTTTTTCTTCTTCAACTTTTTTAGTTAAATATTTATACCCAATTATTATAATGAATAAGCCTCCAATTACCGCTATATATTTCTGATTATTTTCTGCAAGTGTAATTAAGCTAGCCCCTAAGAATGTAGTAGCTACAAAAAAAGTGTCGGCCATAAATACTCCTAATGCAAAGAGAGCTCCCGACAAAAATCCTTTTTGAATGCTAGTTCTTATGAGTGCGAAAAAAGCTGGACCTGTCATGAAAGTCATGATTAATCCTGCACTCATTCCACCAAGTATTATTTTGATTAACATTATTGCTAAAATGCATAATATTTTTGAATATAAAAAATAAGTTAGTGTGCTAGTATGATAGTGTGCTCGTGTGCTAATTTTTGGTGCATTTGTATATCTTGGTAATTTATTATTTCTTTGCTAATTCATAATTCACAATTCATAATTTATAATTAACCATGCGTCCTTCTTTCGATTCTATTTTTATGAAACTTGCTGGCGATTTAGCGCTGCGTTCTCATTGCATAAAGGCTCAAGTAGGTGCAGTATTAGTAAAGGATACACGAATTATATCTATCGGTTATAATGGACCACCGGCGGGTACCCATAATTGTGATGAGGAATGGCCTGAGCAAGGTTGCCCACGCGACTCTAAAGGCAGCTGTTCATTAGCTTTACATGCTGAAGAAAATGCCATACTATTTGCAGCAAAAAATGGCTCTCAATTAGAAGGGGCTACCTTGTATACAACACTCTCTCCATGCATATCATGTGCTCGATTAATATTTTCATCAGGAATAAAAAAGGTGTATTTCCAGAAATCTTATGCGGAATACAAAGGCTTACCAAGCGACGAAGGGGTTGATTTTTTGAAGAAATTTGGTGTGAATGTGCATAAATTCGCATAAAACGTCTTCGAATTTTTGAAAATTCGAAACTTCGAAAATTCGATTAACTTTGCAAAATGTCTGAAAAAATAATCATCCTCGATTTTGGATCTCAGTTTACACAGCTGATTGCCCGTAGAGTAAGAGAACTCAATATTTATTGCGAAATACATCCATACAATAAAGTTCCTAGTTTTAATGAGGATGTTAAAGGAGTAATTCTTTCGGGAAGTCCGCATTCTGTACGCGAAGAATATGCTCCAGAAGTAGATTTTCAAAGCATCGCTGCAAAATTCCCATTATTAGGGGTATGTTACGGTGCTCAGTTAATAGCACAAAAATCTGGTGGTAATGTAATGCCATCTAAAATTCGTGAGTATGGTAGAGCTAACCTTAGTTTTGTAAAACACGAGAATGATTTATTAGCCGCGGTTAGTCCTAATTCTCAAGTTTGGATGTCGCACGGAGATACTATTTCTGAAGTCCCTGCTAATTTCGAAATAATTGCCAGCACAGATTCAGTAAAGGTTGCTGCATATCATATTAAAGGTACAAATACGTATGGCATACAGTTTCACCCAGAAGTTACCCATTCAACAGAAGGCAAACATTTATTGTACAACTTCTTGGTAGGTATTTGCGGATGTAAACAAGATTGGACTCCTGATGCATTTATTGAAACGACTATTACAGACTTAAAGAATAAAATTGGTGATGATAAGGTTATACTCGGACTATCTGGAGGAGTAGATTCTTCGGTAGCTGCGGTATTATTACATAAGGCCATCGGTGCAAATTTGCATTGCATTTTTGTAGATAATGGTTTATTAAGGAAAAATGAATTCGAAGAAGTTTTGGAGTCGTATAAACACATGGGCTTAAATGTTCGTGGGGTTGATTCAAAAGAACTATTTTATGCTGAGCTAAAAGGCTTAAGTGATCCAGAAAAGAAGCGTAAAGCAATTGGTAAGGTATTTATTGATGTGTTTGATGAAGTTTCTCATACTGTAGAAAATGCGAAGTGGTTAGGTCAAGGCACCATTTACCCAGACGTTATAGAATCGGTTTCGGTTAAAGGTCCTTCGGCAACTATTAAATCTCACCACAATGTGGGTGGTTTGCCAGATTATATGAAATTAAAAGTAGTGGAACCTCTAAATACATTGTTTAAAGACGAAGTTCGTAGAGTAGGCCACAGTTTAGGCATCGACCCGAAAATATTAAACAGGCATCCTTTCCCAGGACCGGGTTTAGCAATTCGTATTTTGGGTGAAATAACCAAAGAAAAAATTGCTACCTTACAAGAAGCAGATGCAAT
>JAGVEE010000162.1 GCA_020058405.1 Sphingobacteriales bacterium | reverse complement strand
GTTCCTGCTAATTTTTCGAAAAAGGGGTTGAAAAATTTATCTTTTTCGGGGTAAGCATTATACATTTCCATCAACCAATTGATGTTTAATTGTTGTAGGTTTTGAGTACTGTCATTTACATACGTTCTTAAATCTACCCCATAACAAATTTGATTTAAATAGGGTGGTTCCTTACTCATTCCATCAATAGATTGGGGTAAGAAACTATAATTGTATTTCTCTTGTAAGCTAGGGTGGCCAATCATTTTAAACGGTTCATAGGTTCCTCTTCCTACACTAATTTGAGTGCCTTCAAACAAACATAATGAAGGGTATAAAGTAATCGCATCCTGGTCGGCTAGGTTTGGAGATGGTTTTACTGGCAAAGTGTATTTACTTTCATGTGTGTAAGCTTCTAACTTTATCACTTTTAAATAACACTTAGCTTTATTCGCTAACCATTTTTCACCGTTTATCATTTTTGCATATTCGCCAATAGTCATGCCATATACAATGGGTACAGGGTGTAAACCTACAAAAGAGGTATGTTCTTTTTGTAACACTGGTCCATCTATGTAATATCCATTAGGGTTTGGACGGTCGAGTACTATTAAACGTACTTTATTTTCTGCACATGCTTCCATTACATAATGCAAGGTAGAGAGGTAAGTATAAAAACGAACGCCTACATCTTGTATGTCAAATACGATTACATCAATATCTGTTAAATCCTTTGCATCGGGTTTTTTATTTTTTCCGTATAAAGAAATCAATGGAATGTTAGTAGCAGAATCGATGCTATTATTCACTTTTTCACCGGCATCAACCGTTCCTCTAAAACCATGTTCGGGGCAAAATATTTTTTTTATGTTGATGTCCAACCGTCGGAAAGTATCTACTAAATGTGTTGAATGTATGGTAGAACTTTGGTTTACGACCAATGCAACACGTTTGTTTTTTAAATAATCAACATATTTATGCGTTAGGTGTGCAGCCGGAATAGGAGCGGCCAATTTAACTCTTTGAGCAGTGCTATGTATTGCAATACAATGCATTAGGGCTATAAGAATAATGATTCGATTGGTTTTCAAACTCTTTTAATATATTTATCATCAAAAATAAGGAAAGCATCCCATTAATTATATATCAATTGAATTATACTTTTCACATAGCGAAACGAATTACACTGCAATCTAAACGCAGTTTTTCTAAACTCATCGTGCGAATAGCTATTGCAGGTATTACACTTGGTATTTTAGTAATGCTCATGAGCATTGGTATTATTAGAGGATTTAAATCTACCATTAAAGAGAAATTAAATGGTTTTTCTGGTCAGGTACAAATTACGGCCTATCATCCCAACACTTTCGAAAACAATTATTTTATACGAAGAGATTTACAAACAGAGCAAAAAATTTCAGGAATTAAAGGTGTCGAAAGTTATTTTTCGTATGCATCTAAAGTTTCTTTGTTGAAAATGAATAATAGGGTAGAACCTGTTGTTTTAAAGGGTATTTCAGACATCAATTCTTACGATTTCATTTTAAAAAATATAGTAGATGGAGTTAGAATTAACCAATCGAATGAAGTTATTATCAGTAAAATTATAGCTGATAAATTCAACTTACAATTAAACGAATCGGCATTGTTTTATTTTGCTGATAGAGTGATAAAAATTAGGAAATTAAAAATTGTTGGGGTGTATGAAACGGGTATTGAAGAGTTAGACAGGAACACCCTAATTTGCGATTTAAATTTGATACGCTCTGTAAACGATTGGTCCGACAATCAAACGGGGGCTTATCAAATAAAACTAAAAACAGATGCGAACCTAGAAAATGTAATCGATGATTTGAATAATTTGCTGCCTATTGATCAAAAAGCAATCTCTAACCAAGAGTTGTTTCCAGCGATGTATGATTGGGTAGAATTGTTGAATGTTAACGCCAAAGTAATCATCATTTTAATGTTATTGGTAGCAGGCATCAACATGATTTCTGCTTTGCTTATATTGATACTGGAACGCACAAGTTTTATTGGAATACTGAAAACATTAGGTGCTGGTAATGCTGCCATACGTAAAATATTTGCTTACAATGCTACTTATTTAATTGGCCTAGGCTTATTAATTGGGAATGTATTAACCATTGTGTTTTCTCAAATACAAATACACACACATATCATTAAACTCGATCAGAAATCCTATTTCATGTCGTACGTTCCTATTGATTTAAACCTAATGGATTTTGTTTGGTTAAATGCGGCAACCTACTTGGTTTCTATGATGTTTGTATACCTCGCATCCTTGTTAATTACAAGGATTAGCCCATTAAAAGCAATACGATTTAGTTGATTTTTTTAAGCGCGTATTTTACACCCATTTTATCACTTTTCATACCACGTGCAATTGCATAGGAATCGATGTCGTAGATAAGTAATGAATCTCCTTTTGTTTCGTATTCATAATAATTGCCTTCGTAATTTTTGTCGGACAAAAACAAGGTATTATTTTTTCCATTTCTACAACCAGGTTCGTAACACAAAGAGAAATTCTCAAATTTATCAAGTCCTCTCAATTTTCCTTCGTCAACAAATTTTACTTCTATACTGTCTAAACTATACGTTCCGCTTATGTATTGATGGTGCACAAAGGGGATGCTTTTCGATATACTTTCATTGTAGTTTGTTGGTTTATACACCTCATCTGTAATTTTTACATACACTATTTTTTCTTGAGTGTATCCATTTATAAAATGTAATTCATTATCTACTAATTTTACATCAGCATTTACATTATTTCCAAAATAGTTTTTTATAACCACATGGTTTTTCTTGAAAGGTACGAGCTCTGCAGTTACAGCTTTCTTTCCGTAGGTAATAATGGTAGCATTGCTGTCATCAACAGGTATAATAAACTCCATCATTGGTGCAGTTATTTCTGCTATATTTTTTTTAGCAACCACTGCTTCGTAAAAATCTTTTTGCATCCAATGTCCATGCATTTCTTTTGAGATAGTTTTATCATCTTTACATGCAAACAAGAGTGTTGATAGGGTAATTAAATAAAGTATTTTTTTCATCTTATATTTTTTTTGCTTCTTCCCAAAATATATCCATTTCTGCAAGGCTCATGTCTTTTAATGCTTTACCTTGGTCTTTAGCTTTTTGTTCTAAATATTGAAATCGTTTAATAAACTTTTTATTTGTTTTTTCTAATGCATTTTCCGGGTTTATATCTATAAATCTGGCGTAATTAATGAGCGAAAATAATAAATCTCCGAATTCTTTTTCAGCATTTTCTTTGTCTAGTACAGTTCCATTGTCTGTATTAAAATGTTCTTTAAACTCTTGTAATTCTTCTTCAACTTTCTCCCAAACTTGTTCTTTTTTCTCCCAATCAAATCCTACACCTCTTGCTTTTTCTTGTATTCGCGAAGCTTTAACTAAGGCGGGTAAAGAAACTGGAACACCTTCTAAAACCGATTTATTTCCTTCTTTTAACTTTAATTGTTCCCAATTTCTTTTTACATCTTCTTCGTTGTTCACAATTACATCTCCGTAAATGTGAGGGTGACGAGAAATTAGTTTTTCACAAATACCGTTGAGCACATCTGTAATATCGAAGGCATTTTGTTCGGAACCAATTTTAGCATAAAATACTAGATGTAACATAAGGTCGCCCAGCTCTTTTTTTATTTCAGGCAAGTCATTGTCGAGTACCGAATCAGAAAGTTCGTACACTTCTTCAATGGTTAAGTGGCGTAGGCTTTCCATGGTCTGTTTCATGTCCCAAGGGCATTTGGCACGCAGATCGTCCATTAT
>JAGVEE010000175.1 GCA_020058405.1 Sphingobacteriales bacterium | reverse complement strand
CTTTTTAAACAATAAGCTTGTTTTTTTGTTGTCAATAAAAACAAACAATGAAACTCACAATAATCATAGCAATAATTGGCTTAGCAGTTATATTATTTGCATTTAAATCGGATAATATAGAGATGCCAGATTACCGAGTACTTAGAAAGTATGAAAACGTAGAAATAAGACAATATCCAGCAATGGTAATTGCACAAACCCTACTTACTAAAAGTTCTAATGATCAGCAAATGAATGGTGGTTTTAGAGTAATTGCTGCTTATATTTTTGGAGGTAACGAGCGTAATCAAAAAATAGCGATGACAGCGCCAGTAGTAATGAAAATGGGAGATACTGCAAGTATGTATTTTATGATGCCGAAACAATACAACACATCTCAACTGCCTAAACCTAATTCAAACGAGGTTAAAATTATGGATGAAAAAGCAAAAGTGATGGCAGTAATACGCTATGATGGTTTTTCTTCTGATGCTAAGATTAAAAAATACACAGATGAATTAGCAGCGATTGTTATTAAATATAAGTTGAAAACAACGGGAGCATACATGTATATGGGCTATAACGCGCCTTGGGATATAATTAATAGAAGAAACGAAATAGCAATTGAAGTACTCGAATAAACTAAATTATTCGCTCTATTATTAACTCCACCATAAATATTCCCATAGCTATTTTGATCTAATTGCTGAATTTTTATTAAAAAAAAAGAATAAGTTGAAATATTATAATTTATTTCAGATTAAGAAAATTTGGCAACTAGAGTTATAGCTTTGCAAACCTCGCTGTACCATATTCTGTTTTTAGAATGTAAATCCCAGCCTTAAGTAATGAAACATCTATTTGATGGTTCTTTGTAATCCCGTCTACCATTTTACTTCCCAACATATCAAAAATAGAAAATGTATAATCGTCTTGTTGTCCAGCCGTCGAATTTTCAGTTTTTAGTTGAAGAAAGGTTGTAGCAGGATTCGGAGCAACAAGAATTTTTTTCGATAAAGATTCGTCATCAACTCCACTTAAAAGTATGTTGTAAGTATCTTGAGCATTTGCGGCGCAACGTGTTTTTTTATCAGTTACTTTTAGTTTTATTAAATAATTTCCATTTGCAGAATAGGTATGAGCTGGGTTTTGAACACTATCAAAATTCCCATCACCAAAATCCCAAAAATAATTAGCATCGTTTACCAGTAGCGAATTAAATTGTAAGGTATTATTACTTGTTGGAACAATACTAAAGCTTGCAGTTGGAGGATTTTCGTTGATATAAACCGTATCGTAAACAGTGGTTGATTCTCCATTATCATAAACCACATGAGCAGATATAGGGAAGGTTCCGAATTTATTTTGAGAAGAAAATATCCAATTAATTTGAGTTCCTGGCATGTGTAGCAAATTACTATCGCCACTCCAATCGCAATTTAAAATGGTATAATCTGTTCTATTGTTTATAACCGAAAGTAGTACGGGTTCAAATTTACATGTTGCCCCGTGTTGTAATTTTACTTCGGGTTTTACATTCAGAAATTTTTCGATGGAATCTCTGAGTTGAGTGAGCAAGGTAAAATGATGACCACCATCAATACTCTTATAAACTCTATATCCACGAGTACTCATGTAAATAATGCGAGGATTAGAAGGTGCATATACAATTTTTTCTATTACTTTATTTGTATTGATGATATCAGTATAACCGGCACCTATCAATGGACTGAGCATACCTGTAGTAGAACGCACCAATGTACCACCATGGTCGAATAATACAGTGTCTTGTGCTCCCGGATAAATAGCAATACAACTATTTATTTCAAAATTATATCGCGTCCAATGTTTGCCAGTATCTGCAGAATAGTATAAAACATTACTATCTCGAGGTACTGCATAAATTCTACTTAAAGTTGGAGTGGCATCGTATTCTGCAATAATTTTTCCGGCAAGTGGGTTTGGTAAATAAGTCCAATTAGCACCTCCATCTGTACTGTGTATAAATCCTTTGCTTTTTTGTTGAGGTCGGGTGTATAAATACATCAAAACATTATTTCCATGTTTCACTACTCTAAAAAATCCTGAACTATCTGCATTACTAGGAAAATTTACCGACAACCAATTTAATCCTTTATCAATAGAGCGATAAATTCCAGTTGGATAAAATACACTAGTTTGAGAACTTTCACCACCAGAGGAAGCGGCAAAAATAGTATCGGGTCTACCTTCATCATACCAAACCAAGCCCGAACCTGTATTTGTAATTCCGCAATTACGTTGATTAAAATAACTGCCTGCGTTATGGCTGAGGTATATTCCTGCAGCGGTATTGCTTTGCCCCAATGGTCCGGCATTCATAGCCATTGCAACTTCAGCAGTGTCTTCTGGATTAATTGCCAAGCAATATGTTTCTGGATATTCACCCATTAGCTGTTTCATTCCAGCTCTGAGCCATTTCCATGTGGCACCACCATCTACCGATTTAAACACACCGTTTCCTTCTGTACCTACATAAACCACATTCGGATTTTTTGGGTTTACCACTAAAGAACGAAAAGTTTGTTCTCCATTTGTTTGAGTAGAATCGGGTCCCTTTACCAAACTAGTGGATATATTGGAGGGGCAACCTTGCGCAGATGCTTCAGATTGAAGTATCGTAAATGCAATACAAAAACAGAGGATTGTTTTAACCATATACTAAGATAGTGAAATATAGAACTGTTGAAGAATAGAACTATAGAAATATAGGAAGGATGAGGGTGGTGATTTGTGGTTTTGTATGAAATTGAATAAGTCTTTGTTATACAAAGGGGAGATTAAGAAGATTTAGATTTGGTTTTGTGTACTAATCTTTTACAAATTTACCTGTATAAGCTCTGGTACTATTACTAATTAAATAAAAATAAATACCAGAAGGGAATGAGGATACATCCACATCTCCAGACATTCCTTTTATAGTTGTTTGAGTAATGATACTCCCTATCGAAGAATAAATACTCAAATTCCAATCGTTAGTTTGTAGTTGTGAAAAAGTAAGTTTATCATTTACCGGATTAGGATAAACAAGAGGTCCTTTAGCGTAAGCATATTGAACGCCTGTAATAGAATAAAGTTGTATCGGATAACTTATGGTTACTGAACATGAATTAGAATCCTCTACAAATACTTTCAAGGTATCTGCACCTGTATTCGCTCCCCATTGAACTATTATACTATTTGTTAAAGACCCAGACGTAATAACACCAAGATTATTTTTAAGATACCAAAGGTAATTGTTTCCAGAAGTATGTGGTACAGTATAGGTTTCAGAAGTAGAAATCAAAACGGAGTCATTCCCTGAAATTGCATTTATAGTATTATTATTAATATTAATAACATGCATGACACTATCTGCAATGTCGAACGGACTTTTAACTATCAGCCATACTTGATAAACGCCAACAGATGAATAACTGTATTGAATAGATGTGGAGTCTGAGTAACTTATACCATTTCCTAAGCGCCAAGTCCTTTTAATATTACTTATTCCAGATACAATAGATAAATCATTAAACACAAACAAATTTCCAGGTAAACATTGACTTTGATTATTAATTGAAAATGCTGCCTTTAAACTTACAAGTTGAATCGTATCCTCGATCAAACGTGAACATCCTTGTGTATTTATAATTTCTACATTAAGTATAGTAGAGCCGGAATTATTCAACCACTGTATTTGTACAGTACTCGAGTCCGGATCTGAAACAAATGACCCAAACAATGGATCAAGAGTCCAATGATATTGATACCCATTTATCTTTTGCACACTATGAGTGGTTATTTTAAGTGTCTGAATTAATTTTGAACCTTGTATTCTAGATACAGAATCATCATTTACACGAACAGTCGTCACGGTACTATCTACACATGAATTTGCACCTATAATCTTTAAAGTGACATAATAGGTTCCCTGGGTTTTATAGTTATGTTGTACTACAGTGTCATTGTAATAAAATGTACCATCCCCCATATTCCAAATTCTATTCCCAATTGTAGTAGTCAAAACTTTGCTCGAATCAGTAAATAAAAATAAATTATTTGACAAACATTGAATGCTATCATTAACATCCATTGCAACTCTAAAATTCTTACCATTCACATAGGTATATACGGCAGTATCTATTACGGAAGCTGTATTTTTTGTAATAAGTTTAATAACATAAGTGCCATATTTTCTAAATATATGTTGCATTTGAGTTGCAGTAGATACAAGTGTATCATTTATGGTCCATTGATATTGAATAATTGGATTTTTCCCAAAAAATGAAGATGTAAATGTTATAGTTGATGTTGGACAATCATCCTCATTTGCTATAATATTTACTCCTGTCTTGTTTGTTTTCATGGCATATAATTCATAACCATATTGAGGTGAATAGGCTGTGAAAAAAAACAAAGAATCGGAAACTTTAAAAAGACCTTTTGGCTTAGAAGAATAGTTGCCAGGTAAAAGGTCATAAATCATTTTTGAATTATAATTTGTATCAGTTCTCCATAGTTCATACCCAAATTGCTTATGATAATTTACATAATAAAGATAATTACCAACTGAGATAAATTCATTTGTAAGTGCAGTAGTACTCCCTGGTATAGTCTCAAGCACTTTCTGGGTAATACTATTTGTCGAGTTATATGCCCAAAGTTCAGGTGATACTAAATAACCAGTTCCAGCAAAAAATAACTTGTCACCAACTGCACTTAAATACTGAAACCCATATCCTGGCTGACTGCTTACAACCACTGTTCCTAAGGATGTAGCATCAGTACTGTACAGTTTTCTAAGAGGGGTGTTTTCAAAAATTGCTTCAAAAAATACTTTGCCTTTAAATAACGTTTGATAATTACAAGACACGTCACCTGCATAATTATTGAAAGTGCTTACTGCCACTGTTCCATTTGTGGTACCATCTGTTTTCATTAGTCTATTATTAAACCCAACCGAACCATTTAATAATAGAAATCCATTTAATACAATAGGATTTAAGGTCCCTCCTAGAAAGGAAAAATCTTTTACTAATACAGTACCTCCAGTTGTTCCATCTGATTTCCACAGTGCACCGTTAATTCTAAAAAATGCTTGATTATTAAATTCGATGAATTCTGGATCGTATGTTTGGCTATTGCTAAATGTGTAAATAAGTGCTGTTCCTAGAGTCGTACCGTCACTTACATATAGTTTTTTCGGGTTTTCATTTGTTAATAAGAAAATTTTAGAGCTAGTTGAAAGTATGTAAAGTTTCTGACTTGGGAATCCATATACCGCATTAACAGAATTTGGCTGAACTGTACAGGAATATAATGTATCTAATGATGTGAAGTAAAGTTTATTGTTAAATTCTGCATACCTAAGATTGAAACTTTTCAATCTTTGAGTCATAACAAATGTTCCTTTCGATGTACCATCACTTTGATGTAAATAGGTTATGGCATTTGGGGAACCCATATTTTTAACCGTAGTAAAATAAGCTTTCTCTTTCCACGAATAAAAACTCGAAAAATAGCCATCTTTATTTCCTTGTGGTATTAAATGTAAAACTCTTTTAGTACCAATTGTTGTACCATTTGATTTCCAAAAACCAGTTTCATATACACCGGGGATTTCGTATCTGAAATAAAAACCATTAAGAGAATTTGGGATTTCAAATATACTAAATCCTATATTTAACATATTTGGATGAAAATAGGTTAACTTTTTCACAAGGCTAATAATAGTGTCTGAGTTATTTAGTTTTACGAAACTAATACTATCAATTAAATGAGGAATATAATGAAACATATAAATTTCATTTCCAATATGTTTGCTCCATCTAATCTCATTGTAATTTAAAACTTGGCCTTTGAAGTTCCTAACAAAATGAGTACCTCCAGTTGTGCCGTCTGATAATAACATTTTATTATCTATAGAAAAATAAAATTTATTGTTCCATAATTTAACAACTCCCAGATTTGAATTAAATGTGGTTGACAAGGTATAAACCCATTCAATAACATCATTCGAATTAATTTTATAGAGTGCATTAACTGGCCATGGGTTGGCTTTTAGCAATGTAAAGAAAAGCGTTCCATTTGAAATAAAAAAAAGTTGAGGACTATTCCCTAAAAAACTATGGTTATAATTTTTTACTATGGTTGTATCAAAAATATTTACAGCACGTATTTCTGTCGTACTATGTGAGTAATATAAATAATTATTATATATGATAGTTGGACCTTGCTGATAACTTGAACCAGATACAATGTCTTTAAGTAATTTTGTACCTGAAGTTGTTCCATCTGATT
>JAGVEE010000227.1 GCA_020058405.1 Sphingobacteriales bacterium | reverse complement strand
GTGCGTTCTACTTGAAATGGAGGTTGCCGCTTATTTATGTTAAAGGGTAGATTGAATTAATAGGTTAATGGGTTAATGGGTTATTGGGTTATTAAGTTATTACGCAATTCAGAGAGTTTTTTGCAATAACTTAATAACTTAATAACCCAATAACTTAATAACCTATTTACTAAATTCCGCAAAATACTTATGAAACAACGGAATCGTTTCAATTCCTTTGTAGTAGTTAAACAAACCATAGTGTTCGTTTGGTGAGTGTAAGGCATCAGAATCTAAGCCGAAGCCCATTAACACTGATTTTAATCCTAATTCTTTTTCGAACAATGCTACAATTGGAATACTTCCACCACCGCGTGTTGGGATTGGTTTCTTTCCATAGGTTTGTTCCATCGCTTTGCTTGCTGCTTTAAACGCTACAGAGTCTGTAGGTGTTAGTACTGGCTCGCCACCGTGGTGCGGACGAACTTCTACTTTTACCGAAGCAGGTGCAATAGATTCGAAATGTTTTTTAAATATCTCTGTAATTTCGTCAGAAGTTTGATTAGGAACTAAACGCATCGAAATTTTTGCAAAAGCCTTAGATGGTAAAACAGTTTTAGCACCTTCGCCTATGTAACCACCCCAAATACCATTTACATCTAATGTTGGTCGAATACCTGTTCGTTCTATAGATGAAAATCCTTTTTCACCCCATACATCTGCTACCTCTAAATCTTTTTTGTACTCTTCTAAATCGAATGGAGTTTTAGCCATATCAGCACGATCTTCTGCGCTTACGTCTAACACATTGTTGTAAAAACCTGGTATAGTTATGTGGTTGTTTTCATCGTGCATACTTGCTATCATTTTAGCTAATATGTTAATAGGGTTAGCCACTGCACCGCCATATACACCTGAGTGTAAATCTCTGTTCGGGCCAGTAACTTCTACCTCTACATAACTTAAACCACGCAAACCACAATCTATAGATGGAGTGTCATTCGCAACAATTGAAGTATCTGAAATTAATACTACATCGGCTTTCAATCTCTCTTTGTTTGCTTTTACAAATATGCCAAGGTTAGATGAACCTACTTCTTCTTCACCCTCAATCATGAACTTAACGTTACAAGCCAAAGTATTGGTTTGCATCATTAATTCGAATGCTTTAATGTGCATGTACACCTGACCTTTATCATCACATGCTCCACGAGCAAATATAGCACCGTCTGGATGAACCGCTGTTTTACGAATAGTTGGTTCGAATGGAGGTGTTTCCCATAACTCTAATGGAGTAGCTGGCTGCACATCATAATGCCCGTAAACCAATACTGTTGGCAAACTAGGGTCGATCATTTTTTCACCGTACACAATTGGGTAACCTGCTGTAGCGCAAACTTCTACCTTATCAGCACCGGCTGCCATTAATTTATCTTTCACAAATTCTGCCGTTTTCATTACGTCTGCACTGTATGCAGAATCGGCACTAATTGAAGGAATTCTTAAAAAATCTAATAACTCGTTTAAAAAACGGTCTTTATTTGAATTGATGTAATTGTTTATTTGTTCCATATTGCGACAAATATAATAAAATGAGTCATTTATTAGCTAATTATACATACTGTTAAATAAAACAATAATTGTTGAAAAAATGAGGAATAAAATACGGCTATAATTAATCACTAAAATTATATTTGTAGTTCTTATATACAAAAGGATTGGTGGGAAAATGCATACTTATTTAGATGAATTAAATCCTCAGCAAAGAGCTGCGGTAGAAACGATGAACGGCCCAATGATGATTGTGGCAGGAGCTGGTTCGGGTAAAACAAGAGTAATTACGTACAGGATTGCACACATGATTAACAATGGCGTGGATCCTTTTAATATATTAGCCTTAACATTTACCAATAAAGCTGCGAAAGAAATGCGTAATCGTATTTCTGCTATTGTTGGCCCAAATGCTAAAAACATTTGGACAGGTACCTTCCACTCTATTTTTGCGCGTATACTTAGGCAAGAGGCTGATAAAATAGGCTTTCCGGCAAACTTTACCATTTATGATAAAGACGATGCTAAAAGTTTATTGCGAAGCATTATTAAAGAACAGAATTTAGATGAAAAAGCATACAATGTAAACCATGTAATGCATCGCATTTCTTCGGCTAAAAATAATTTAATATCAGCAAAAGAATATAACGAAAACGACCAAATACAAGCCGACGACCATTCGATGGGGAAAGGTAAAATTGGATATATATACTCTCTTTACCAAAATCGCTGTGAGAAAGCTGGTGCAATGGATTTCGACGATTTACTGTTTAAAACAAACATACTCATTCGTGAGCACGCAGATGTGTTGAATAAATATCAACATAAATTTAAATACGTAATGGTTGATGAGTACCAGGATACTAACTTCTCACAATATTTAATAGTGAAAAAACTGGTTGCGGTACATCAAAATATTTGTGTAGTGGGCGATGATGCGCAAAGTATATACGCCTTCCGTGGTGCAAACATTCAGAATATTTTGAACTTCGAGAAAGATTACCCCGACATGAAAGTGTTTAAGCTCGAAGAAAATTACCCATCGACTCAAAACATTGTAGAAGTAGCCAATTCGGTGATTGCCAAAAATCAGGATCAAATAAAAAAGAAAGTTTTTTCGCAAAAAGAAAGTGGTGATAAAATTGCGGTTTACAAAGCTTTTTCAGATAATGAAGAAGGTAAAATTGTTGCCGAATCTATACAACAAGAGCGTGCTAATAAAAACTTAAACAACAGCGATTTCGCCATTTTATACAGAACCAATTCGCAGTCGAGAGCCATGGAAGAAGCTCTACGCAAGCTCAACATTCCGTACAAAATTTATGGTGGCCTCTCCTTCTATCAACGTAAAGAAATTAAAGATTTAATTGCTTACTTCAGACTGGCGGTAAACCATGCAGATGAAGAAGCTTTTAAACGAATTATAAATTACCCTATGCGTGGTATCGGAAAAACCAGCATGGATAAATTAATACTGGCTGCAAGCGAACAAAACAAAACCTTATTTGAAGTATCCGAAACTGCTAATCAGTTTTTGGGTGCAAAATCTGGTGCAAGCATCGAAAATTTTAATACCATGATTAAAAGTTTTGCAGTGCTTATCCATCAACAAAATGCTTACGATGCAGCATCGCACATTGCAAAACAAAGTGGTTTATTAAAAGATTTATATGATGATAAATCGATTGAAGGTCTAAGTAGGTATGAGAATATTCAGGAATTATTAAACGGGATAAAAGATTTTACAGACAGGGATGATATTGAAGACCATAGCCTGGCTACCTTTTTACAAGACATTGCC
>JAGVEE010000279.1 GCA_020058405.1 Sphingobacteriales bacterium | reverse complement strand
GTTTATGTACTCGAAAAAAATAAGCCTAAAAACACGAACGAAGATTCGCACAAACAACTTATTGGTTACACAGTAGTTGACGAAACTCAGGGCGAGTTAGGAGTTATTAATGCCATTCAAGAATTACCCTCACAACTCATTGCAAACATGCTTTATCAAAACAAAGAAGTACTGTTCCCACTTAATGAGCAATTTGTTACATCCATAAATAAGAAAAGTAAAATTATTAACGTTGATTTGCCAGATGGTTTGATAGAATTATATCTATCAAATTAAACACAACAATGTATAAGAAATTAACTGTTTTCTTTTTTCTACTTTCTTTTTGCATACACACAACCGCACAGCAAACTAAGCAGCGAGTAAAAATAATGCAAACAGATAGCTCCATTGCTATCCCTTATGCAAACATTCAATTGAAAAACAAACCTTCTGTTTTTATGGCCGATGAAAATGGTTTTGCGATGCTTGATATTTTTAATGGCGACACTATACTCGTAAATTCTCTGGGCTATTTTCCATCGCAAGTGGTGTACTCTACAAACAATGCATTGCCTGTGCTAAGAATTTACATGGTTCAAAAAAACATTAACCTAAAAGAAGTAACCATAAAAGGAATTACCAATAAAGACGAATTAAAAATGGCCATTCTTAGAATGCGAATTGAAGAAAACCAAAAGGATATACCTGGCTTAAAAACTTATCACGGTCCGATGAAAAAACCTGCAGCTGGAATAATGAGTCCAATTTCTATGATATACGAAAGCCAGTGGGCAAAAAAACAAAGGGCAAAAAAGTGGAGTAAAAGCATTATAATGCCAAGCATAAAATAACTAGGTTTTGAAAATTAGTACCTTTGCAATATGATCATAGATATTATTACCGTTGTACCAGGAATCTTAGAGGGCCCTTTTTCACACTCCATTTTACAAAGAGCGCAGAACAAAGGCATTGTACAAATTCGTGTTCATAATTTAAGAGAATACGCAAGTGGTAAACATAAAAATGTAGACGACTATCAATACGGAGGAGGCTCGGGCATGGTTATGATGATTGAACCATTTGTAAATTGTATAGAACATCTACAAAAAGAAAATACCTACGAAGAAATAATATTTCTAAGCCCAGACGGGGAAACCCTTTCTCAAAACATGGCAAACGAGTTGAGTTTGAAAGGAAACATGATTATGTTATGTGGCCACTATAAGGGCATAGACCAACGCATACGCGACCATTACATTACAAAAGAAATATCTATAGGCGATTATGTGTTGAGTGGAGGAGAGCTTGCTGCAGCCGTGTTAGTAGACAGCATTGTGAGGTTAATGCCAGGAGTGCTGAACGATGAAACATCTGCCTTAACCGATTCTTTCCAAGATGGTTTGCTGAGTGCACCGGTTTATACCAGACCCGCAGAATTTAGAGGCTTAAAAGTGCCAGATATTTTAATTGGAGGAAATACTCCAGAAGTAGAAAAATGGCGATTTGAGCAAGCTTTGCTTAGAACAAAAGAACGCCGACCAGATTTACTGTAGAGGCTTATCCACAACCAAAGGAGCTGAACTGCTTGATTTTTTTGATATTTTATTTTTTTGTTGATAAAATAATCCCTATACTTGCAATCCGATTTTTACGGGATAAAAATCGATTTTAAAGGCATTATATCATGGATTTAGTAAAATTTGTTGACGATCAGAACCCAAGAAATGAATTACCAACGTTTAACTCTGGTGATACGGTTACTGTTCATTATAAAATTAAAGAAGGAAACAAAGAGCGTATTCAGCAATACCAAGGTGTTGTGATACAGCGCAATGGAACTGGTATTACAGAAACGTTTACCGTTCGTAAAATTTCAAACTCTATTGGAGTGGAACGTATTTTCCCTGTAAACTCACCAAACATCGAAAAAGTGGAAGTGAATTCAAGAGGTGCAGTTCGTAGAGCAAAATTATACTACCTACGTAGCTTAACAGGTAAAAAAGCAAGAATTAAAGAAAAAAGAGGTTCTTACTAATCTCTATTTAAAATATAGGAACCCTCAGCACTATTTATTAGTACGCTGGGGGTTTTTTATTATACTCAATTTTAGATAATATTTGTCAAATTAGGAGAAATTCTCAAATTTGAAATCAATTAGAAATTTTTAGCATGAAAGAATTATTAAAGAAATACGAAGAGAAAAGACCGGAAATTGTTTTTGAATGGAAAGATCCAGAAACGGAAGCTGAAGGTTGGGTGGTTATAAACTCATTGCGTGGCGGAGCGGCTGGCGGTGGTACTCGTATGCGCAAAGGATTAGATAAAAGAGAAGTAGAATCCTTGGCAAAAACCATGGAAGTGAAATTTACTGTTTCTGGTCCGGCAATTGGCGGTGCAAAATCTGGAATAAATTTCGACCCGGCAGATCCTCGTAAAAAAGGTGTTTTAGAAAGATGGTACAAAGCTGTAATTCCTTTGCTAAAAAATTATTATGGTACAGGCGGCGATTTAAATATTGATGAAATACACGAAGTAATTCCAATGACGGAAGCAAATGGACTTTGGCACCCACAAGAAGGAGTGATTAATGGCCATTTTAAAGCGCATGAAAACGAAAAAATACAACAAATTGGTCAGCTAAGATTCGGTGTTTCTAAAGTATTAGAAGACGAAAAATATTCACCATCTATTGAAAAAAAATATGTGGTAGCCGACATGATTACGGGCTTTGGCGTTTCTGAATCTGCTCGTCATTTTTACGCAATTTATGGAGGCAACATAGAAGGTAAAAAAGTAATTATTCAAGGCTTCGGAAATGTTGGTGCTGCTGCTGCTTTTTATTTAACACAAGCAGGAGCTAAAGTGGTAGGTATAATTGATAGAGTAGGCGGACTAATAAACGAAAATGGATTTACATTTGAGGAAATTACACAATTGTTTATTAATAGAAAAGGCAACACCTTAGTAAGCGAACACTTGGTTTCTTTTGAAGAAGTGAATGCAAAAATTTGGGACATAAATGCGCAAATATTTATACCTGCTGCTGCTTCAAGATTGGTAACAAAAGAACAAGTAGAGCGAATGAAAAAAGCAGGCATGGAAGTAATTGCTTGTGGTGCAAACGTACCTTTTGCAGATCCAGAAATATTTTTCGGACCAACAGGTGAATATGCAGATGAAGCACTAAGTGTAATACCTGATTTTATTTCAAACTGTGGTATGGCCAGAGTATTCGCATACCTTATGCACAAAGGAGTTGAAGTAACAGACCAAGCAATTTTTGAAGACACATCAAGCATTATAAAAGCTGCATTAGTAAAATCGCATGGGGTTAATACTTCTAAAAACCATATTGCAAAAACATCTTTTGAAATTGCATTAAAACAATTAGTATAATGTTTTCTACAGAAAAAATTTTAGAACAAATTTATGTTGGTAATACGCTGAAACAGTATATCTGGTTTCTTGGCATTTTACTTTTAGGATTTATTTTTTTAAGATTCTTTTCTAGATTTTCTAGTAGAATGATGTTTAAATTATTTAAACGTTTTTCTGCAGAAGTAAAAATTGAAAAGTTTGTAGAGCTTTTAGTAAAACCAATTGAACTGTTACTAATTGCTACAATTATTTTTACAGCTATACACCAATTATCATTCCCTCTACATGAAATAATTTTTCAACGAAAAAATTTCGAGGTAACACCCTTTGATATAGTTGATAAATTGTATGTGTTTTTTTTAGTGATCTCCCTTTTTTGGATGTTACTACGGGTAGTAGACTTTGTGGCATTGGTGTTTGAGTACAAAGCAAATTTAACCGATACAAAATCTGATGATCAGTTGGTTTTATTTGTTAGAGAACTTGTAAAAATTTTAATAGTTATAGTTGGCACATTTGTTTTGCTTGGTGCGGTATTCGAAATAAATGTATTAACACTAATTACTGGTTTAGGAATTGGAGGTATTGCGATAGCATTGGCTGCTAAAGATAGTTTAGAAAATTTATTTGGTTCTTTTACGATATTTATTGATAAACCTTTTATTGTAGGCGACTTAGTAAAGGTTGATGGTATTGAAGGTACAATTGAAAAAGTTGGATTTAGAAGTACTCAAATTAGAAGCATCGATAGAAGTATAATTACAGTGCCAAATAAAAAAATGATTGATAGTGCGCTAGAGAATTTAACATTAAGAAATTTCAGAAGAGTTAAATTTAGCATTGGCTTGACATATAACACCGATGCAGAGGCTATGAAAAAAATCATCGACGATATAAACAAGCTAATTAATTCGCATCCAAAAATGAACGAAGAAGGCGTGGCAGTATTTGAAGAGTTTGGCGATTTCTCTTTAAGACTTATGGTTTTGTATTTTATTGAAATGATGGATTATTATGAATACCTCAGAATAAAAGAACAAACCAATTTTGAGATCATAAAAATTATAGAAAAACACGGTTCTAGTTTCGCATACCCAACTCGTACCATTATACACCAAAATGATGGTAACAATTTTGTTGATTAATTAAATTTCGGAATAGTTATTGTTATTAGTAATTAGTTAATAACTAATAACCCTAACATATGAGAAAAAAATTACTTACTCTAACTTTCGTTGTAACATTTTCAACCATTTTTGTAGGTTCGGTGTACAATAATGCACACACTAACCCCGATGGTTCTCCAAACAGCAGAACAGGTTCGCCCGGCGATGGTGGGAATACTTGTGCCATTTCGGGATGCCACACAGGATTTACCGTTGGCACAAAATCAAACGTGTTTACCTCTACTATTCCTACTGATGGATATACTCCAGGTACTAAATACACGATTACTGCTACTGCAAGATCTAGCGCAAACAGAAACACTTTCGGTTTCCAATTATCACCACAAACAAATGCTGGTGTGTTGGTAGGTACCATGACTTCAACAAGTGCTGGTACAAAACTTACAGGCGGCGGAAAATATTTAACACATACACAATCTGGAATCACAGGTTCTGGTGGTGTAAAATCTTGGTCCTTTGATTGGACTGCTCCTGTTGCAGGTACTGGTGATGTAACTTTTTACGGAGCCTTTAATCATGCAAACGGAAACGGTGGAACTGCTGGCGACAGTATTTTCAAATCTACTTTTGTAGTAAAAGAAAAAGTTGCTGCTATTGGAATAAACAATAATGATTTATCACAATTAGGATTTACTATTTACCCGAACCCTGCATCTAACTATATTTATGTTGAAAACAAAAACGGAGTTGTATACCATAACATTGAAATATATGATATGAATGGTAAGCTAGTATTTAAGTTGAATGAAGAAGAAAATATAAACTTAGACTTACAATTTAAATTAGATTTAAACAGTTTAGAAAAAGGTTTATACTTAATGAAGATTTCTAATAACAATGAAGTACTTGGTGCTACTAAGTTTATAGTAAAGTAAAATAAATTAAGTTAATACAATAAAAAAAGCCTCGAATATTATTCGAGGCTTTTTTTATGTACTAAGAAAAAAATTATTTCTTAGGTGCAGTTTCTTTTTCTGCTACAGTTGCTTTTTCTGCTTTTGCGTCTTTACTTAATGCTGCAGTTTTTGCACCATCTTTTGAGCAGCAAGAAGCTTTAGCTGCAGTTGTTGATGCTTCTTTTTTAGCATCTTTAGAGCAGCAACCAGCTGTTTTTTTGCTGTCTTTACATTTATCATCACCGTGTGCTAAAGCAACCATTGAAGTTGCAGCTACAAGAGATAACATTAAGAGTACTTTTTTCATATTATTTCTATTTAAATGTTTAAAATCCTTGCGATTCAATTGTTTATATAACGCAATTTACAAAAAAATGTTATTAAATGACAAATTTAACTTAAAGTAGCGATACAGGTTTTGCCGCCTTTTACTACTTCGTTTAACTTCACATCAATTTTAGTGCCAAGCGGAAGAAACAAATCCACCCTAGAACCAAACTTTATGAACCCCATTTCCCCTCCTTGCTCTACCTTATCGCCCTCTTTTACATAATATACAATTCTGCGAGCCAAAGCTCCAGCAATTTGGCGCATTAACAATTGCATCCCGTTTGCTCTTTCATATACAACCGTAGTACGTTCGTTTTCTGTAGATGACTTTGGGTGCCATGCCACCAAATACAAACCTGGGTGGTATTTAGCGTACTTTACCGTACCAGAAACCGGGTTTCTGTTAATGTGTACGTTAATTGGCGACATAAATATGGATACCTGAATTCTTTTATCTTTAAAAAACTCTGTTTCTTCTACTTCTTCAATTACTACTACTTTACCATCTGCTGGAGCTAGTAAAATAGAATCGTTTTTTTCAATATTGAATAATGGTTTTCTGAAAAACTGAAGTATAATTATCAATATAAAAGCACTTAAAATAATACCAAAAACCTGCAACCAAAGGGTATTGGGTGCAAAATAATAAGTGCAAAAATTTACAATGGCTCCAAATAGCAATGCTAAAATTATGGATGCCGTTCCTTCTTTGTGTAAAGTCATGTTTTTAAATTAAAAGCCCAAATCTATAAAAAAAGCTGAAGATAGGCATATACCAAGGGAGCCGCAAGCAATAATCCATCAAAACGGTCTAATACTCCGCCATGTCCTGGCAAGATAGAACCCGAATCTTTCATGTCCTTGCTGCGTTTTAACATAGATTCTACCAAATCGCCCATAGTGCCAAATACTACAATAATAAGTGATAGTATAATCCAATGTGAAGTATCGATGCTGTGGAAATACATTGAAATAATATACGCAGCAATAGAAGCTATAATTAAACCACCGAAAAAGCCTTCCCAGGATTTTTTCGGAGAAATTCGTTCGAACAATCGGTTTTTACCCAAGGTAATCCCAAATACATATGCTCCACTATCATTTGCCCAAAGCAAAAACAAAAAGCCAAGAGGTAATTCAAAAGAATACTCGCTGCTAACTATATAACCCAAACCAGTAAACAATACAAAGGGAATTATTACATATACATAACCTAAAATTAGTTTCGCTAATTGGTCAAATGGTGTTTGTTCTTTTTGATATAATTCGATGAAAAATATAGCGGCAACACTAAATACATTTATCCATAAATATTTTTGATCAACTAATCCTAATTGAGCCAAGGCAAAACTAGCCGACATTAACACTGCAATAAATAAATAGATAAAATTTAATGACTTCCTTCTTTTTGGTCCGTTAATTTTTAAATATTCATTAAAACCAATAATTGAAAAAATGAAAAACAATAAATGAATATAGCCCGGAAAATATATACAGGAAACACATGCAATTGCAAAAAACAAAGCGGTGATGCTGCGAGTAAAAAAATTATTCATAATTCGTTTTTAATTATTATTTCTATCGCTTCATCAAAATGCTGCGGGTGTATATACAATTCAATTTCTCCAAAATTCAAATAACTCGAATCTTTTTTATTTATTTCTACTACATCAATTTGGTGGTCTTTTAACACACTCGAAACTAATGATGATTGGAAACTGTTTGTGGAAGTATAAATTTTAATCCAACTTTTCTCCATAAATATAAATTATTCGAGCCCTTTTATTTTTATTCCAATACCAAAATAAAACAATACTTAGTATTAATGAAATTAAAACACCAATTATTCCAAAATATTCGTTTTCATTAGGGTTAAAGCTGCTAATGCCCTGTTTGTACAAAGAGTCGAGCAACACTGCACTTGCATTATTTACAAAATGTATAGTGATGGGTATCCATATTGATTTAGAAAAATAATAAGCATAACCCAACAACATTCCCAACAATACTCTTGGAAATAAGGTATAGAATTCTTGGTGTAAGGCGCTGAATAAAAAAGAACAGATGAGAATAGCTAAGTGAATATTTTTCACTTTTTCTAATATTAATTTTTGAAGTACACCTCTGAAAAATAATTCCTCTGCAATGGCGGCTAATACACCTACAATAAAAACATTAATCAGCAAATCTACTCCGGTATTATCTCTTAAAAATACCAAGGCAAACTTTTCGGTTTGAATTTGTTGTTGTTTAAAATAATTTTCTACGCTTGATAAAAAAGCGGGAAGTTGAATTTGTTCATTGAGTTCGGCAATATAAGATACTAATGGCGATACACTAAAGATCAATAAAATTCCTAAAAGATAATTTTTGAAAGAAGCATTATTAAACTGAAAATATTCGAATAAACGATTGTTCGACTCTGAGCGTGCGAACAAATGTGCAGGTATAATGAAGGAGAATACTACTTGTACTAATTGCATAAACTTTAATGCATTAATACTAGAGCTATCTAAAGTATCAATATTAGTAATAATGTTTAATACGGTGCCACCATCAATATTAAATAACATATTTAATAAAAACAGAGTTACAAATGAGCCAAGTATGTTGAATCCTATAAACAATAGGAGTAAGCGTAAAATTTTTTGAAGAAAAGTTTTTTCCGACATGTTAATTAATCAACTAATAATGAATAATTTATTTTATTTTTGTGCCATTATTTATGGTAAAGATAGGAAATATTGAATTAGGGGAGTTCCCATTATTGTTGGCACCGATGGAAGATGTGAGCGATCCGCCTTTTCGTTATGTATGCAAGCAAAACGGGGTGGATATGATGTATACGGAATTTATCTCTTCTGAAGGATTAATACGCGATGCCGCAAAAAGCAAGGCCAAGCTAGATATATTTGAATACGAACGCCCAATTGGCATCCAAATATTTGGAAGCAATATTGAATCGATGCGCGAAGCAACAGAAATTGCAACGCTAGCGAATCCTGATTTAATTGATATAAATTACGGTTGCCCCGTTAAAAATGTAGCGTGTAGAGGAGCGGGAGCAAGCTTGTTGCAAGATATTGATAAAATGGTGCGCATGACAGATGCTGTTGTGAAAGCAACTCATTTGCCTGTAACGGTAAAAACGCGTTTGGGTTGGGACGATGACACAAAAAATGTAGTTGAAGTGGCAGAACGCTTGCAAGATATAGGCATACAAGCATTAACCATACACGGACGTACACGTTCGCAAATGTATAAAGGGCATGCCGACTGGTCATTAATTAGAGAAGTGAAAAAAAATCCAAGAATGAGTATTCCTATTTTTGGTAACGGCGATGTAGACTCTCCAGAAAAAGCAATGCTTTGGATGAAAGAATACGAAGTGGATGGAATAATGATTGGCAGAGCAGCTATTGGTTACCCTTGGATATTTAGAGAGGTGAAACATTTTTACCATACCGGCGAAAAATTAGCTCCACCTACCATACAAGAACGAGTAGAAAGTTGCAAAATACATTTTCAAAAATCGATAGAATGGAAAGGCACAAAAACCGGAATTTTTGAAATGAGAAGACACTATGCAAACTACTTTAAAGGCTTAGATCATAGTAAAGATTATAGAATGCGACTAGTGTCTGCGGGCACTGTTGAAGAAATAAATTCAATTTTCGAAGAAATATCGGCAATAGGGCAAATGTTAGAAGTTTAATATTTCGTGTTTGTTGATAAACTTTTATATTTATCGCAACAAAAGAAAAACATGGCAACTAAAATAACAGACGGTGTGAAAATAACAGTCGAAACGACTTACCAGCCAGAATATTCAAATCCGGCTAATTCGCATTTTATGTTTTCTTATAAAATAAACATCGAAAATTTATCAGATTATACTGTTCAATTAATGAGCAGGCATTGGTATATTTTTGATTCTAACGGAACCCACCGAGAAGTAGAAGGCGAAGGAGTTATAGGGGTTCAACCCGTATTAGAACCAGGACAAAACCACGAATATGTTTCGGGATGTAATTTAAAAACCGAGATGGGAAAAATGTGGGGAACCTATACTTTCCGCAGATTAGTAGACGAGGAATTGTTTGAAGTACAAATTCCAGAGTTTGAGATGCTGTGTTCGTTTAAGTTGAATTAGGTTGTTGAGTTATTAGGTTAATAAGTTAATGGGTTATTTGGTTAATGCCTCCGAATGAAGCGAAATTGAGGGGTTAGGTTATTGGTGCTAAGAGGTGTTTGAATTAAGACTTATTATTTTTGGCGTCTAATAAATATTTGATGTAACCGTTAATGATTTTAATACAGTTAAACATTTAAACTTTAAAATTTCGAATTGTGTTTGATCAATATATTTTTCATCGAAACAGATGTGTAAGTGATCAATTAGTTCAAAGAGAGAACCTCTAGAATGTCTGCAAAATTGAGCGTTCTCTTGGTAATGAAAACGCCCAAATCCTTCTGCTATATTATTTGTTACTGAGCGCGAGCATCGCAACATTTGACTTATTAATGAATATTTTTCTGTACTGGGTAAACTCTTTACTAAATCAGAAATTTCTCTCCTCAATTCAACCCCTTTTTTCCAACATTCCAATTCCTCAAAACTATACATTCTACATCCCCTTCACATTAAAACCTTTAAATTTTTTACTTCACATCAACTTAGAAGCACCAATAACCTATTAACTTAATAACCCAACCCCTCAATTCCGCTTCGCTTCATTCGGGGCATTAACTTATTAACTAAATAACCTAATAACTCAATAACTATTTAGTCTCTTCTACCCATGTATATCATAATGTAATACACCAATGTAGCCAATGAGCTCAAGGCTGCAATAACATAGGTACTAGCTGCCCATTTCAACGCGCTCCTAGCTGTATCGGTTTCGTTTCGTTGTGTAATATTGTTTGATTCTAACCAAGCAATTGCACGGTTACTTGCATCGAACTCTACAGGTAATGTTACAAAACTAAATACCGTAGTAAGTGCTAATAATGCAATACCTATAAATAATAAAGTTGGAAATGTATTCAACATTAAAATACCACCTAATAATACCCAGTGCATATAACGTGAGCTTACTGATAAAGCAGGTACCATTGCCGAGCGGAACTGTAACCATGAATATGCTGTAGCGTGTTGCACTGCGTGTCCGCACTCGTGTGCCGCAACTGCTGCTGCCGCTACCGATCTGCCATGGTACACATCCGGACTTAAATTAACCGTTTTGTCTGCAGGGTTATAATGGTCCGTAAGAGAACCCTCTACCGAAATAACTTTTACATCAGAAATTCCGTGGTCTTTTAGCATTTTCTCTGCAATTTCTCTACCCGACAAACCATTTAAAAGCATTTGTTCCGAGTACTCTTTAAATTTCGATTTAAATCTCATGCTAATCACAAAGCTCAAGATTAACAAACCAATCATAATAATATACATGAATCCCATATTTTCTATTTTTTTTTAAATGTCTAAATCAATTTAAATGCCACACTAAAAATACTGACATTTCGTACTATCTTACGTCAAATTTACGAAATTAGTATCGTATGAACCTATCGTATTGGGAAAGAACGTCATTTTTTAAAGATTACGACTATTGCATTGTAGGTGCAGGAATCGTAGGACTATTTGCTGCATTGCGAATAAAAGAAGTAACACCCGAAGCCAACATTTGTGTGTTGGAGCGATCTGTTATTCCGGATGGGGCCAGTACAAAAAACGCAGGCTTCGCCTGTTTTGGTAGTTTATCGGAGCTTATAGAACAAAAGAAAAAAAGCTCGGAAGCGGAACTTTGCAGCTTGGTGGCAAAACGATGGGCAGGACTAAAAAAAATGCGAGCAGTGTTAGGCGATGATGTTATTGATTTTAAAAATTGGGGAGGTTATGAATTATTTACTGAACAAGACAAGCCGGTTTGGGAAGAATGCATCAATCAATTGCCATACTTCAATACCATTTTAAAAGATATTATTGAGGGTGCAGAAAATGTGTATCAACACGCAGATCATAAAATTTCGGAATTTGGTTTTCAATCGGTAGAACATTTAATATACAACCCTTATGAAGCGCAAATACATTCGGGTAAAATGATGGAAGCGCTTATAAAAAAATGCAGAGAAAAAAACGTTCAAATATTTTTTGGAGCAGAGGTAAAAAAAATAAATCAAGAAGATAAATTTGCAAGCATTGAACTAAACAATTTCGAACTGAAAACGAAAAACGTTATTGTATGCACAAATGCATTTGCCACAGAACTATTGCCAGCATTAGAGTTGGAGCCCGGCAGAGGACAAGTATTTGTAACTAATAAAATTGAAAACCTAAAATTAAAAGGCACCTTCCATTATGATGCTGGTTATTTTTATTTTAGAAATATTGACAATAGAATTTTAATTGGAGGCGGTAGAAATATAAATTTCGAAAAAGAAAAAACCACCCAATTCGGAATCACAGAAGAAGTGAAAAACGAAATTATCAGATTAATGAATGAAGTAATTTTACCAAACACCGATTGGAATTTTGAAATGGAATGGAGTGGAATTATGGCATTTGGAAAAGAGCTTTCACCAATTGTGAAACAAGTTTCTACCAATATTTATTGCGCCGTTAGATGTAACGGAATGGGTGTAGCCATTGGTTCTGTAATTGGAGAAGAAATTGCAGATATGTGCATTAAGAATTCATAATAGCACCGTTATTAATATCGAAGGTTTGGCCTGTAATACTTTGTTGATGTAATAAGTACGCCACTAAATCAGCAATTTCCGAAGGTTCCGACATTTTTCTTAATGGAACAGATTGCATAGCCATTTCATAAAATTCTTCAACACTTACACCAATGCCTTTTGCAATTCCCTGCATACCCTCTTGCGACATTTGTGTGTTTACCCAACCCGGGCAAATGGCGTTTACCAACACTTTATCATTTGCAAGTTCAATTGCCATAGAACGCATGAGTCCGAGCAAGCCAGCCTTTGATGCGCAATATGCCGAATAGTTTGCAACACCTAAGCGCGCCAATACAGAAGAAGTAATAACAATGTTTTTATAAGCAGCAGAAGATGATTTTAAGTTTGGCAAAAATGTATGAATGAAATTATAAGTGCCCGTTAAATTCGTATCCAAAATTTCTGTCCAACGATCATTCGTGCCCCAATTATTTTCGCCACCAATTCCTGCGTTTGCAATAAGTGCATCCACCGGCCGACGTAATAAATGCAGGGTGTTAGCGAGACTTTCTTTTTTACGAACATCAGCAGTTAATACGTAATGGTCGCCATCTTTTAATGCGATTAAAGTTTTCTGAAGGTTCACGGTATTTCTACCTAATAAATAACAATCGAAATTTAATTCGCTTAAACGAATGGCCATGGCTCTACCAATTCCGGAGCCTGCACCGCTAATGATAACTGATTTACGCATGTAATTTTTTTAGGTCACAAAGTACTCGATGTACACACAAAGGTACACAATGTTTTTTCTTTGTGTACCTTCGTGTGTACTTGGCGCCCATTGTGACCCCTACTAGCTAATTCGCTAGTTCGCTTATAGCCCCGCTTCTTTATCTAAATAACTTTGTACAATATCAATTGCATTGGTAATTACATCACTTAATGCAGTGATGAATGTACCTGGTAATGCAGTAGATATTGCATGTTTAATAGCTTCTACTTCTTTCGGTATTATTTCGTAGGTTATTTTTTTATCTACAGAATTAATTCCTTTTAAAATTAAGTCGATAATTTCTTGTTCGGTTCTTCCGCGCAAATGTTTTTCTTGTCGGATGATAATATGGTCGAACATACGCGCAGCAATTGCACCACAATCTGTAATGTCTTGGTCGCGGCGATCGCCCACACCTGCAATAATACCCACTTTATGAGGCGCATCAACTTGGTTCAAATAATCTTCTACAGCCCTATACCCTGCTGGGTTGTGTGCAAAGTCGATCATCACTTTAAACTCTTTAAAGTTAAAGATGTTCATACGGCCAGGAGTTTGTGCTGCCGATGGTATAAAGGTTTCTAAAGACAAACGCATGTCTTCGGTTTTGAATCCGTATAAATAACCAGCTAAGGTTGCGGCCAATACATTTGCAATCATGAACTTCGCTTTACCACCAAGTGTTAAAGGAACAGTAGTAACTTTTTCTACTCTAATTTTCCAATCGCCTTTTTTAATAGTGATAAAACCATTTTCGTAAATGGCTGCTACACCACCGGTTTTACAATGCTTTTTAATTACCGGATTATTTTCGTCTAAACTGAAATAGGCAATATTACAATCGAGTTCGCTGGCAATTTTTACACAGTGTTCGTCTTCTGCATTAAGTACTGCCCAACCATCTTTCTTTACGCTTTTAACAACAGTAGATTTTACACGTGCAACGTCTTCTAAAGTATTAATATCATTTAAGCCTAAATGGTCTTCTTGTATATTAGTGATGATGCCAATGTCGCAACGACTGAAGCCTAAGCCGGCTCTAAGTATTCCACCGCGTGCAGTTTCTAATACTGCAAATTCTACGGTTGGATCTTTTAAAATAAATTCTGCTGAATAGGGACCAGTGGTATCGCCCTTTTCGAGCATATGGTTTTGTACATAAATACCATCAGAAGTTGTAAAACCTACACGGTAACCCATATTTTTTACAATATGTGCAAGCAAACGAGTAGTAGTAGTTTTACCATTAGTACCGGTAACAGCCATAATAGGAATACGCGATTGTTTACCAGGAGGGTATAGCATATCTATTACAGGCGCGGCCACGTTACGAGGCAATCCTTCTGCAGGAGCCAAGTGCATACGGAAACCCGGAGCAGCATTTACTTCTAAAATTACACCGCCATTTTCTTTTAAAGGCTGTGTTAAATTTTCTGCCATTATATCAATACCACAAACATCTAAACCAATAACACGAGAAATACGTTCGGATAAGAAAATGTTTTCTGGGTGCATCATATCGGTAACATCAATAGATGTTCCACCTGTAGATAAATTTGCAGTCGATTTTAAGTAAACTATTTCACCTTTTTTAGGAATAGTTTCTAAAGTATATCCAAGTTTCTCTAATAAATCTGTAGTATCTCTATCAACTGTAATTTCTGTTAATACATTTTCATGTCCGTAGCCTCTGCGAGGATCTAGGTTTTCTGTTTCAATTAATTTTTCGATTGAATTTGTACCATCCCCTTTAACGTGTGCAGGCACACGTTGAGCAGCAGCCACTACTCTGTTATTTATTACCAACACACGGAAATCGTACCCCGTAATAAAACGTTCTACAATAACTTTGCGCGAATATTTTTTTGCATAAGCTAATCCTTCCACTGCATCTTCCCAAGTTTTTACATTAATAGATGCACCTTTACCGTGGTTACCATCTAAAGGTTTTATTACAATAGGGAATTTAATTCTATCAATACATTTTTGTAAATCTTCTTCATCTATTACGATATCACCTTTGGCTACAGGAATTGCTGCATCGTATAACATTTTTTTAGTGAGTTCTTTATTACATGCAATATCTACAGCGATGTTAGAAGTTTTATCGGTAATGGTTGCTTGGAAACGTACTTGATTTACACCGTATCCTAATTGTATTAAAGAGTTTGTTCCTAAGCGAATCCAAGGAATGTCGCGAGCTACGGCTTCATCAACTAAAGAGGCAGTACTTGGACCTAAACGTACATCTTCGCGAATTTCGCGCATGCGTTTTACATCGGTAGCCACATCGTAATCATCACCAGAAATTAAAGCCTCGGCAATTCTTACCGCCGCTTCACCAGCAAATAAACCAACATTTTCTTCTGTATAACTAAATACAACATTATAGATACCAGGGGTTTTAGTTTCACGAGTACGACCAAACCCAGTTTCCATTCCGGCTAGCGTTTGTATTTCTAAGGCAATGTGTTCTATTACATGCCCCATCCATGTGCCTCTGCGAACCCTCATGAAAAATCCACCAGGTACACCTTCGGAGCAACGGTGCTCGTACATTGTAGGAAACATGGCTTCTAATCTTTCCGCAAAACCCTCTACCACATTGCTCGGGCGCTGTTCCATCTCCTCCAAATCCAATCGCATTTGTATTAATTTTTTACGGCGAACACTCCAAATATTTGGTCCACGAAGCGCTTGTATACTTAATATTTTCATAACGGATTATAGTTAGATTGGTAATTTAATAAAATAAAGTTTTTAAATCCAAATGATAGGGCTAGATATTTAAAAATATATTATTATCATTGTTTTTTAGATTTAACATTCTACTAACACAAATTTTATATGAAACCCACAGGTAAACTGATCATTATTGGGGGGGCAGTTGATACCGGTAGCTTTACCGAAAAAAATTATCAAGAAAATATTGAGAGCAATCTTAATTTTTTTGAAAAAGGAATTTTGAAAAGAATTCTTATCGAATCTGCAAATCTTGAAGCTTCTAGAATTGAAGTAATCACCACCGCATCTCAAATTCCTGTAGCTGTTGGAGAAGAATATGTAAAAGCATTCTCTTACTTAGGGGCAAACAATGTAGGTGTAATGAACATTACGCTCCGCGACGAAGCGAATGATGAATCTAATGTTAAAAGATTGCAAGATGCTGATGTGGTAATGTTTACTGGCGGCGACCAATTGCGCTTAACTTCTATATTGGGCGGAACAGAATTTCACAGACTGTTATTAAAAAAATACCAAGAAACAAACTTTGTAATTTCAGGTACATCGGCAGGAGCAGCAGCTTGTTCTAATAACATGATTTACCAAGGTTCAAGTTCTGAAGCATTGTTAAAAGGAGAAGTTAAAATTACAGGCGGATTAGGTTTAATTAATGATGTGGTAATTGATACGCACTTTGTACACAGAGGTAGAATTGGCAGATTATTCCAAGCAGTGGTAAGTAACCCGATGATATTAGGAGTTGGATTAGGAGAAGATACGGGCTTATTAATTAAAGATGGACATGAGATGGAAGCTATTGGTTCTGGCCTGGTAATTTTAGTGGATGGTAGATCTATAAGAGATACAAATATAACAGACGTTGCTATTGGAACACCCGTATCTATAGAGCATTTAGTTGTACACGTAATGGCTATGAACGATTTGTTTGATTTGGAAAATCATAAAATGATTATCAATAAAAACAGAAAACAAGACTACGATAAATACGCAAAAATAGACCGATGAAACTAATTATACACGGAGGTTTTTTTTCTGAATCGAATACAAGCTTAGATGTTAAAGTAGCAAAACAGAATGCGCTAAAAAACATTGTGGTAGATAGCTATGAGTATTTAAAAACACATACAGCATTAGAAACGGTTGTGTATGCCGTTGCGTTGTTAGAAGACAATGAATTATTTAATGCAGGTTTAGGATCGCAAATACAAAGCGATGGAAAAATAAGAATGAGTGCTTCTTTAATGGATGGAAGCACAAAAAAGTTTTCTGGAGTAATAAATATCCAAAACATAAAAAATCCAATTCTATTATCAGAAATGTTGATGCAAGAAGATGATAGAGTATTGGGAGCAGAAGGAGCCAATAAATATGCTGCTGAAAAAAATATTCCTTTTTACAATCCAGAATTACCACAACGCAGAGTGGAGTACGAAGCGAAATTAAAATCGAAAGGATTAGGTACGGTGGGTTGTGTGGCATTAGATGAAAATGGAAAAATAGCAGCCGCTACTTCTACCGGTGGCAAAGGCTTTGAGTTAGTAGGTAGAATTTCAGATTCGGCAACTACCGCCGGAAATTATGCTAATAATTATGCAGGTGTTTCTTGCACCGGTGTTGGAGAAGATATAGTAAGTGCATCACTCGCAACAAAAATTGTAACTCGAATTACAGATGGCTTTAGTATTGAAAAAGCATTTGAAAAAACCTTTTTCGAGATGAAAGAGTACGATGGTTTTGCAGGAGCAATTGCCATTGATAAAGATGGAAATCTATACCATCAAGATTCTCATCCATACATGGTCTGGGCAAGTTGCGATGAAGGCATTGTAGAATGTTTTCAATAATTAAATTGTCAGAATAAAATCATTTAAATTTTTAAATTTTTCTTCGTGTAAAAACTTGGTTATATTCATATTACCAAACGATACGTTATGAAAACATTTACAAAATTATTATTACTTGGAAGTTTTCTAATTAGTAATTCAACACAGGCACAGGTTGCAAATTGCGATCCACCAAGTGCAGAAGCTATAATAGAGATTAACAATGTACGTGCGCGCTTATTAAATGGTGGCGACATGTGGTGGAATATTTTTGGCAACTCTAGTGCTTCATACGAAATTCCAAAGGGCTCTGGAAAAAATTCAATGTTTTCGGGTGCATTGTGGATGGGGGGTGTAGATGCAGGTGGGAATTTATTAAGCGCAGGTCAAACCTACAGACAACGCGGTTTAGATTTTTGGCCAGGAGTGTTAGATGATTTAGGTAATGTAGATTCGAGCACATGTAAAGCTTGGGATAGAATGTTTTCGGTGAAGAGATCGGAAATACAGGCTGTTAAAAACGGCAATGCTCCGAGCGCATCAATTTTAAATTGGCCAGGTTCTCACGCACCTTTTCAAGATAACAATGCAAATGGAGTTTACGAGCCAAATACAGGTGAATACCCCGTATTTGACCCGGGAGTACTAAGCAATATGCCAGGAGAAATGGTTTGGTGGGTAATAAATGATGTTGGAGGTACACATACAGCATTTCCGGGTGGATTGCCTTTGGGTGTGGAAATACAAACCACCGCATATGCTTACCCAACAAACAATTCGGAAATTGTAAACAATACAACTTTGTATCGTTTTAAAATAATTAACAAATCGTCGAGTCCGGTTTATAGTTTTTATTTCGGTTTTTCAGCTGACCCAGATTTGGGTGGTGGTAACGATGATTATGTTGGATGTAATATGAGTTCAATAAATCCGGTTTTCTATTGTTATAATGCTACAGCAGTTGATGCACAATATGGAAACAAACCACCAGCAGTAGGGCTTACCTTTTTGAGAACCTTAAAAAATGAGATGGGAGCAAATGTACCAGTAACGAGTTTTATGTTTTTTACAAATGAAGGCCAACCTGGTGTAAATGCAGACCCAAGAGATGCAACAGAATTATACAGATATTTAAGATCGTATTGGGCAGATGGGCAGCCATTGACTTATGGCACTTCGAATGGAAGAGGCGGTACAACTCCTACAGCTTTTGCATTTCCTGGAAATTTATATGATCTAACCTCTTGGAAAGAAACTGCAGCTCCAGGTGACAGAAGAATACTTCCTAGTATGGGGCCTGTAGTTTTACAGCCAGGTGCAGCCAATGAAGTTAGAATGGCAACGGTTTGGGCACAAAGCGATACTGGCGCTAACAGAGGTTCGGTTGCGAAATTGATAAAATCTGTAGACACCTTACACCAAATTGCGGCTACAAATTTCGCAGGATTTAGCACGGGCATAAACCTCGATAAAATTTCGGCTAAAGTATTTCCGAACCCTAGCACAGATAAGCTTTACATAGAACTTGAAAACGCTTATCAACAAATAGAATTTACCATTTATACTTTAAATGGTAAAAAAGTAAAATCAGAAAGTATTGAAAATTATAGAAAGTCAACACTCGATGTGTCATCATTGTTAAATGGTGTTTATCTTTTAAAAATTAATGCAGAAGGCGCAGAGAAAGTATTGAAATTTGTGAAAGAATAATTTTAATAAATATATTCGTACATTAGGATAATGAAAAAGCTCTTCATTATCCTAATGTTTTTTACAGCCTGTTCTCCGAAGATTAAAAAACTGGAGTATATAAATTATTACGATTCTGTAGAAGTAAAAAACAGCGGAGGATTTACAGGTGCAAGCACAGGTTTTTTAATTCAAAAAAATGCGGAGATATACGTTACCTACCATACACCAGGAAAAGGCTTTAATCAGAAATTTTACAGACTTAGTACTGTTGATTCTGTAAATAAAATGTTTGCCCTGTTAGCGAAATCAAATGTTTTAGCTAAATCATATAACAAACCTGGCAACCTTACCTATTCAATAATTACAGGAAAAGATACTACAACTAGTAGTATTTATTGGGCAGATGGCCAAGATTCTATTAAAAATTACATTGAGGTATACAATACGCTCAGAAATTTCGCTTCGGGCAGAAAAAAATAAATGTTGAATCTTACTGAATTTTATTCATAACTTTATTCTAGCAATACCCCTATTGCTTGATAGACAACCAACTAAAACTAAATAATATTATGAAACAAATCTTTACGTTAACTCGATTGATGTTGATGGTGTTTTTGTTTACATCAACATTAGGCTTTGCTCAATTGGGCAAACCCGAGGTAGAAAATGTGTACGGTGGAAGAATTAATTACATTGCAGGATATCCATACAAATCGGATACTTCTAGAATTATTATTTCTACAGAAAGTGCAAACTCTTTATTTTATGCCGATGTTAAATTTCCCGCGACAGCATCGAGTAGTTTTGGAACTTTCAGAAAGTTATCATCCGCAGACAATACAAAAAACTATGGCAGTGGTATTCGTTATTTCCAAGTGCACCAAAGTTCTGGGGCAATATATTTTTCAAACATCAACAAATTGTACAAAACAACTTGTACTGCTTCAAC
>JAGVEE010000267.1 GCA_020058405.1 Sphingobacteriales bacterium | reverse complement strand
TTGCTTGCCTGTTTAGCTATACAAGAATTAATAGAAGGCAAGGTTGAACAATTGAAATTAAACAAAGCATTACGCAACTCATTAATTATAGTTGGAGGCTTAACTTTATTATTGGCTTTAGTTCCAAGTATTGCCGGTGAATTTACAAATGTCGATAGTGATAAAAGAATGTTTGGCGAAGCATATGAGCAAATTATAAATGCCTTAACCGAAGACAGAAAATCATTATTGCAAGCAGATGCCTTTAGATCCTTAATATTTATATTATTTAGTGCGGCATTAATTGTAGTGTTTATTCGTAAAAAAATTACTGCACAGTATTTAGTGTTGGGCTTATTAGTATTAGTAGCCATTGATATGTGGACCGTTGATAAAAGATATTTGAATGAAGATAATTTTTCTAAAAGGAAAACGAAAGTTCAGGAAACCCCAATGACCGCTGTTGATGTTGAAATTTTAAAAGATAAAGACTTGTATTACCGAGTGTATAATACCACTCAAAATATTACTTCGGATGCAGTTACCTCGTATTACCACAAATCAATTGGTGGATACCATGCAGCAAAATTAAAACGCTACCAAGAGTTAATTGATTTTCAATTATCAAAAGGAAATATAAATGCATATAACATGTTAAATGCAAAATATTTCATCATCAACAATCCACAAACTCAACAACAAAGCTATCAGCAAAATCCTGATGCTTGTGGTAATGCTTGGTTTGTGAAAGAATTAAAGTACGTGCCAAGTGCAGATTCGGAAATGAATTCGTTGAGTACATTCAATCCGAAAAATACAGTAATAGTCGACGAGCGTTTTAAAACTGAACTGGCAGATTTTACACCTATTTATGATAGCACTGCAAGTATTAAATTAACTAAATACAACCCAATGCAATTAGACTTCGAGTCGAATGCAAGTTCAGAACAATTTGCAGTATTCTCTGATGTGTATTATAACAAAGGTTGGAATGTATATATTGATGGTGTAAAAAGCAATTATATACGTGCTAACTATTTATTAAGAGCAATGAAAGTTCCTGCAGGCAAACATCAAATTGTATTTAAATTTGAACCGGTAGCTTACCAAACTGGTGAGAAAATTGCCTTGGCAAGTTCTTTGCTTTTATTGTTATTAGTAGGGTTTGGAGGATATAAAGCCTATACTGAATTATAAATAGTGAATGGTGAATTGTGAATTAAGGGACCTCCATTCACAATTCATAATTTATAATTTATAATTCAATTCGTGCTTGTTTCAACGATTCAAGATAGCCTTTCCCAAATTTCAAATCGGGTTCCATGTAGTTGCCTTCGGCCCATTCATTCCAAGATCTTAAGAAGATAATTTGATTTTCTTTTTGTTTATGTTTCACTGTATTTAAAATCTCTTTTACATGTTTTTTAAATACTTGCGGGTTTGAATTTACAAATATATGTCCATGCCTACCCGATCGTGGTGAGTGATCCCAATTGGGAAATATACTTGGATAACAATCTTCTCTTAAATCATTTTCGGCTTTAAAATATTTATAACTTTTTGCGTAGTCTATTATCATTCCGCTTTTCAAATAAATTCTACGGAATTTAATCCATGCTCTTTCAATTAATGAATATTGCTTTTTAATTACATGAAATAAACGAACTACGTTTACCGCATCAAAACCTTGTGCTTTTAATGGTTCTACCTGATCATCTGTTTGTGCATTGGCTACAAAATGAATTCCATCTAAGCCATTTTCTAAGGCTAATTTTTGCCAAAGAGTAATGAACTCCGAAATATTTGGAATTAGATGTGGAGCATAAATAAAAAACAAAGGTTTATTATGTACACGTATGTACCGAGCATCGGTAAATGCTGGCAATAATTCTAAAAAGTGCTCTGAATAATCTTCTTCTCCACCATACACTTGCTCGATTAAAAGTTTGTTGTCACCATCTTTGCTAAATTGTTTGTCTTCCCAATTATGGTTTGCCCAGCCTAAGCAGAATGGAAAATCTGGCTCCCCACTTTTTAGCACTTCATTAAAAGGTCTTTCTAATAATTGTTTCTTGTTTCCGAAATAATAATGCCAATAGCAAAATCCATCTACTCCATGTTCTTTGGCGAGCTCTGCTTGTGCTTTACGAGACTCTGGTAATCTTAAATCATAATACCCTAAATCTGCTGGAACTTTTGGCTGATAATGCCCTTTAAACAATGGCTTCGCTTTCCCTACATTTGTCCATTCAGTAAAACCTTTCCCCCACCACAAATCGTTTTCCGGAATAGGATGAAATTGTGGCAAATAAAATGCAATTATTTTAGCAGTAGACGCTCCCATTCTTTTTTATGTATTCGATTTTAAAAGTTCTTTAATTTTACGTACATCTTCCACAGATTTTACTTCGGCATACAAGGTCTCGATGTTATTCTTAATAAAATCTAAACTCATATCATTTAAATGTACCGTTAGTAATTCTGATATGATTTCATCTGTAAATCTATACTTCACAAGTTTAGCGGGCACACCCGCAACTATTGCATACGGTGGAACATCTTTAGTTACAATTGCACCAGCAGAAATAATTGCACCTTTCCCAATGGTTATACCCGAAAATAAAATGGCATCAGTACCAATCCACACTTCGTCGTTAACAATTAGAGGGCCTTTGTTTATGGCATCTACTGGCGATCGTTTTATAAATCTAGAATATAATGGAAATGTTGTAAACGTGTTTAGTTGATGATTAACACCTAATAAAAATTGCACGCCTGGAGCAATGGAAACATAGTTACCAATTACTAATTCCTCTCCTTCTTGCTCAAACAAACTTTGTATTTGCAACATGCCATAAGTTGCCTTGCCAACTCTTACATTGTTTATAGGAAATGTTCTATCGCCCACCATCGTGTCGTTATGCGCATTTCTTTTTCTCCACTCTTTATCGAATTTATTTTTTTCGAGTTGACGAAGAATAGAACGTAGGCCTGGTATTTTCTTTAATATCGACATTGTCATTTTATTTAATACACCTTACTACTGCTTTACTTAGTCGTCGGCCCCAATAAATATATCCGTTTGTAAATTCAGTTTTATAGCCAATATTTTGCAAGGTAGAACTAATGACTGAAGGGTCTTCATCTCTATGATATACACAAACTGCCAACTGAATATTTTTTCCATTTTTCAGTACATTCATAGCACCACGTAAGGCAAATTGTTCAGCACCTTCAATATCCATTTTTAAAAATAAATTGTCGATAGATTTATCTTTCATCAATTCATCAATGGTTACAAAATTATCATTGTTGGTGTCTCCAACATATTTTCTGATGATGGTAACTTTATGAATCCATGGTGCGAAAGTTGCTTTTAAAGCATCAATCCAATATTCTTCACATTCAAATAAATACACATGATCTACGTATTCAATTGTATCTAATGAAAAAATTCCTTCTGCAGAACCAATATCAAATAAGGTTCTATTTTTTAGTTCATCGTAAGATACTACGTATCTATGTGCAGCTTCAATATCTTGTTCAATAATTAATGTTCTGTAATTGATGCTTACTTTTTCTTTGCTGTATTTTTTCGGAAAATATAATTTATGCCCATTGTGTAGTACATAAGGTAATCCATTCGCATCATCAATAAAAACTTCAATTGGAATTGATTTGTACTTTAATGAATATTCTCCAGGATAAGAGGTAATGCCATGTTTACCTATAAATGCATATGCTTTCGCTAAGCTAGTTTTAGGCATCATCCAACCAAACAAATAGTATAATGTGCCCTTAAAATGTGCATCAAAATTTCGTACAAAAAATAAAATTTTACTTAAAAAAAGCTGATATATTTTATCTCGAAAAGATGATGGTAAAGCTTTACGGTATAGTTGTGCAATCATTATTTCAGGTTAATTTTTTTTAATATTTGGTGCCACAAGATAACTATATCTTCGGACAACTTAAATTTAAGAACGGGTATACCCATGCATAAAATTACTAATACGCCACGAATGGCAATGTCGATAATACGTATGCCTGTTAAAGGTAAATAGGCGATTACTAAATAGGTAAGCACTCCTATTAAAAACACATAAAGTGTATTTATAGAAAAAGGCTGCATGTTAAATTTACGGTAAATAAATACAAATCGGATGCTGTTAAAAGCTGTATAGGCAATAAGGTTTGAGAAAGCTGAACCTACGATTCCGTATTTAGTAATTAAAAAATAATTTGTTGGAATAGAAAGACCAATAAAAATTACTTGGGTGTAAAAACTAAATCTCCACATGTTGGAAGTAGTAAGTAATTCGGCATTTATACCGGTACCTAAATCGAGAATACGTGCAAAACACATAATTAATACCACGTATTTACCTTCGCTGTACGCAGGTGGTAAAAAACTAAATAAATCATCGATATTAAGCCAAACACCCAGAAAAATAGTGATGCCAAATATCAATTGATTTAGCGAAGTTTTTTCATACAAATATTGAATGTTGGCATAGTCTTTATCTTTCCAAGATTGAGCAATGATGGGTGTAGCGATGCCGCTGATGGTTCTTTGAGGAACCTGTAAAATGGTGGAAATATAACTTGCGATGGTAAATACTCCTGTACTTTTTAAACCAGAAATACCTGCAATTAAAAAGGTATCCACATTATCAGCTATAATACCAAACATGCCGCCACCATATATAAAAGAGCCGTATGCAAACATTTTACCTTTTAACCTATGTGTAAGTTTTGTTGTTTTAGGATTGAATTTCAATAAGGATAATCTTCCTAAATCAACAATCATTACAATACAAGCAATGCCAAAGTAAAATGTAAATGCCCAAATGAACTGATGGTAGTTTATCAATTTAATAGCAAACAGAGCAAGTAATAAACCGGTAAAAACCCTTAGCCCTACTTCTCTTAAAAATACAGGCACAATGTTTCTTAAATTAGAGCGAGAGTACGTTTCGAAAATGGTGTAGGCCACCATAAAAAACCCACCGATAAATGTTAAGTAAAAATAATCGCTTAATAAGGGCGATTTTTTAGAGAAGTATTGAATGATAGTGGGGTAGAAATACCAGCATACGGTACTAACTAAAATAAAACCAACAAAAGAGATTAAACTCGACCAAAACATTAAGTCGCTATTTT
>JAGVEE010000201.1 GCA_020058405.1 Sphingobacteriales bacterium | reverse complement strand
CAATTCTTCTACTTGGAACAGTACGGTTTGGCAAATTGGTGCGGTTGGCGGACCAGCCATTGGTGGTTTTGTTTACGGTTTTATGGGTGTGGCAAATGCTTATTTACTTAATACGCTATTTTTCGGATTGTCATTTTTGTTTTTCTCATTTATTGCAACACGAGCGGTGTTAAAATCAGAAAAAATAGAAAGTTTAAAAGAAAGCATAACTGCAGGATTACGATTTGTATTTTCTAACCAGTTGCTATTAAGTGCACTTTCATTAGATTTGTTCGCGGTATTTTTTGGAGGTGCCGTTGCCTTACTTCCTATGTTTGCCGATCAGATTTTACATGTTGGGCCTAAAGGGCTTGGGGTATTACGAGCAGCTCCTGCTATAGGCGCATTAATAATGGCTGTAATACTTACACTCAAACCATTACACCGCAATGCTGGTAAAAAACTTTTATATGCTGTTGCATTGTTTGGCTTGAGTAGCATCGCATTTGCACTCTCTACTAATTTCTATTTATCAATTTTCTTTTTAGCCTTAGGAGGTGCCTTTGATAACATAAGTGTAGTAATAAGAACTACTATTGTGCAATTGTATACTCCAGATCATATGCGGGGTAGGGTTTCGTCTGTTAATAGCATTTTTATTGGATCCTCTAATGAAATAGGTGCATTTGAATCGGGATTTGCAGCACGTTTGCTTGGTCTCGTTCCTTCTGTTATCTTTGGCGGCAGTATGACACTTTTGGTAACAAGTATTACGGCCAAGTTTGCACCAAAACTCAGAAATTTAACACTTTAAAAAAATATGGAATTATTATCAGATCCAAATATGTGGATTGCGTTACTTACGCTTACTGTTTTAGAAATTGTTCTTGGAATAGATAACATTGTTTTTATTTCTATACTATCGGGCAAATTACCCAAAGAGAAACAAAAGAAAGCTCGCCAAACCGGATTGGCACTCGCACTTATAACAAGAATTCTTTTATTACTTTCATTAAGTTGGGTAATGAGCTTAACAGCACCGTTGTTTTCAGTATTGCAACAAGAAGTTTCGGGCAGAGACTTAATTTTATTAATAGGTGGCTTGTTCTTAATATACAAAGCAACTGTAGAAATACATGAAAAATTAGAAGGCGAAAATCACGATACCGAAATAAAAGGAAAAGTGAATTTCAGTTCTGTAATATTACAAATATTAATACTTGATGTGGTATTCTCACTCGATTCTGTAATAACAGCAGTTGGTATGGCAAGCCATATTGAGGTTATGATTGCTGCTGTTGTAATATCGGTAATTATAATGCTTTTTGCAGCAGAATCTATCAGCAAATTTGTAAATCAACATCCAACAGTTAAAATGTTGGCCTTATCTTTTTTAGTACTCATAGGAGTAAGTTTATTAGCAGAAGGACTTGATCAACATATTCCGAAAGGATATATTTATTTTGCTATGGCGTTTTCGGTGTTAGTGGAAATGTTGAATCTTAGACTTAACAAAAAATCGAAATAAATTAATGCTCACAAAGGGCACGAAGTACACACAATGGTACACAATGAATTCTTAGTGTTCCTTTGTGTGTACTCAGCGCCCTTTGTGACCAAAAGCTAATTAGCTAATTTATCTATCATCGTTTGTATCTCCTGCTTCAACTCCTCTGCTTTTGCAGTGTTTTTCATCTCCTTCAATACTCCTTTTATCGCATTTAAGGCAAAAGTATTCGTTGTATTTTTTGAAACATTAAAAACTGTTTGTACTCCATTTTTAATCACCTCATCATCCATTCGCTTTATGTAAGCTTTGTAATGTGGCATAATTAAAAATAAAGTGAAATTGGTTTTGCGTTCAATTAAATTTAAGAAGAAATCGTGTTCTGCTGCTGTTCCTTCTTTTCCATAAAATTCTGCAATGGCTAATTGCATTCCTGAATTATTACTTGTGTGTTCTTTCTTTGCTATAAGCCAAGCTTTTTCTTTGTTGGTACTTGCGTAAATTTTAAACAAATTTGATTCTACTAAATACGATAAGTCTTTTTCTGCAGAAGCAAATGCATCTTCATTGTTTTCTTTACTGTATATCTCGCTTAATAGTTTTAGTGACCTAGCTCTCACCATAGAATTTTCATCCTTCATTGCTAAGTACTTTATTTTTGAATACGCTTTTTGTTGGTTTGATTCATTCAAAGATTTTATTTTAGAAATGGCCAATGTTTTTATTGAATAGAAAGGATCGTCGAGTGCTTTTAATATTGCAAGCTGTGCTAAAGAATCTGTTTTAAATTTGTCTAATCCTTCTAACGCTTCATATCTATCTAAAAATAAAGGGGCATTGTAAAACATATGCAACCATTCATCTTTAGTGTGCATGTCTTTTTTAGTACATACCAACATTTTTTCGGCATCCACATTTATTAATAATGGTTTTGTTGATGTAGCAAATTCGAACGATTGAGAAACACTGTCTAATACAATTCTTTTTCTTAACACTTTGCCTTGTTCATAAATATCAATATCAATTGGTAAACGATACAATGGATTTTTACTTAAATCTTGCTTTTGCTCAATACTTACAATTGCTTTTTTACTTGCCTCCACATAATCGTATTTGAATTCTAATTCTGGGTGTCCTTGATTTAAATACCATTGATTAAAAAACCAATTTAAATCTTCACCCGTTACTTCTTCAAACACTAAACGTAAATGATGTATTTCTACAGGCTTAAATTTATACGTTTCGAGGTATTGTTTGATAGCAGTAAAAAATGCTTTGTCGCCCACATACTTTCTAAGCATGTGTATTATTTGACCGCCTTTTTGGTATGAGTTTGCATCAAACATAGATTCGCGATCTGTTAAATCAAAACGAATCATATTCACTCTTTTGTTTACTGCAGAGCCAACGTAAGCATTCAAGTTATTCATGCCATCTTTATCTGCCTCATCACGTCCATATTTGTGCTCGTCCCATAAATATTCTCCATACGTTGCAAAGCCTTCGTTTAAAGTAAGGTTTGGCCATGATTCGCACGTTACTAAATCTCCAAACCAATGGTGGAACAACTCGTGCGAAATAATATCTTCATCAGTTTGGTCTTCATAATCGCGTGCAGTTTTGTTCATGGCATCGTAAAAAGTAACGGCGCCGGTATTTTCCATCGCACCCGATACAAAATCTCGTACTACAATTTGCGAATATTTATCCCAAGGATAAGTAACTCCTAATTTGTTAGAGAAAAACTCTAACATTTCTGGAGTGTTTCCAAAAATTAATTTTGCATTTGGTGCAAACTCTGGCTCCATGTAATAATTCACTTCCATGTTTCTCCACTTATCTTTATACACCTTAAACTTGCCACCTGCAAGCATAGTTAAATAAGGAGTGTGTGGTAAATCTTGTCTCCAAAAATCAGTACGTGTGCCGTTGGAATTGTTTGTTGAATACATTAATCTTCCGTTTGATAATGTAACCATTGAGGTGTCTACAGTAATCGCAATTTCTTGGCTAAATCTTTCGTTACCCGACTCAATAGTTGGGAACCAACACGAGTTAGATTCTGTTTCTCCTTGAGTCCAAAATTGTGTTGGTTTAAATTTATTTTTACCATCAGCATTTATAAAATAAAAGCCCTTATCTGAATTAATGGCAACACTGCCTTTTACTTTTATTTTATTTGGCATTGCTACGTAATCAATGTAAACATCATAGCTTTCTTCCTTCGTAAATTTCTTGCCAAGATTGATGTTTAGTTTATACCCATCATATGTGTACTCAGCTTTTTTTGCATTTACTTTTACTTCATTTATTTTATATCCCTTTGCATCTAAAATTAATTCATCAGTATCGTAAAAATAAGGGCGTACTTTTAAATTAGCTTTCCCTATAACAAAACAACTGTCCCAATTTAAATTGATGTCGAGTTTTGTATGTATGATGTCCGACAAACGCGTATAGGATGCGTAATAATTTTTGCTTTCGGGTTTGATATGTATAGTTATTTCTGGTAGTTGAATTTCTGAAACCGGACTCTCTGCCTTTTTAGACTTACAAGCTGATATGCCTGTGGCTACAATTAGTGCAGCACTTATTAATACTTTACAATTCATTTAAATTTCGGATAATAGTTTTTTTATAAAAGATTCAAACTCTGCTTTAAACTCAACATAATGTTTTCCAGTTGCAGGACTAGAGTAGCCTGTATGTATTTTACGCACTTTGCCTTTTTTATCAATAATTATTAGAGTAGGAAAAGCTACAAAGTTTTTTAACATTGGTAGCGATTCGTTTACATTTCCTTTTTTATTTGTTCCTGCAATTAGTAGTTCGTAAGGAATAGATAAACGGGTTTTAAGATTTTTTACATTTTTTGATGCTACCAAAAAATCTTCACTTCGCTCATAACACAAACCAATAACTTCTACTCCACTGTTTTTATTTGCATTATAAAACGGAACTAAGTAGTTTGTTTCGTCAATACAATTTGGGCACCAAGATCCCATAATTTGTATCAGCACCACTTTGTTTTTATACGCATCGTCTTTTAATGAAATTAATTTCCCGTCGATGTTTTTAAATTCAAATGTTAATTCATCGTAATTCTCTTTTAAAAATGTTAGATTATCGGCATCGGGCAGTTTTGCGTATTGATCATATTTTGCGCTCCATGTTTGCTTCGATTTGTATCCCGAATAAAACACACCATTTACTAACTCTGTATTATTATTTGTAATATCTGCAGTAAACAAATAAACATGAGAGCCATCAAATGCAGATAAATACATTTTGTTACCATCTGTAAGTCCTTCTAAATACCTATAGTCGCCAGTAGTTGATAAAAACGTGCCATAAATTTTATTGTCTACTATTCGAATTTCAGCAATTGCAGTAGAGGTATCCGTTTTATCTTCATTGATAAATGTGCTGCTCCATGTTCCTATAAAATCAGAATTTACATTTCGATTTTGAACTTTAAATCTTTCTTGAGAATTGAAGTGAGCTATAACTGGCATTTCCATTTTATAACTCTCGTAATTTTTTGTCCAGCGACCAATTAACGAATCGCCCATATTAGCTAGCATAAATTCAGAATCGTAAAAAGGCATGGTGATTTTTATGCTATCGCCTACAAGCTCAATTTGATCTACTATTAAACGTTCTTCGGCATTGTGAATCTCCATCACATATTTCCCATTTATGTTTTTAAGTTCAAAAACAAAGGGAATTTCTACTGCATCTTTATTTAATAATGCAGCTCGCCAAATGCCCGATTTTAAATCGGTGTTTGTAGTGTTTGAGCAAGAAAGTGTAAAAGTTACTAAAAACAGTAATGCTACTGCAATATTAATTTTATGTAAAATCCTCATTTAAATAGGTCTAGAGCCTTTAAAGTTAATAAACCTTTTAATAAATCTGATAAAATTTTCTATATTGGCAGAATTATCTATAATTATAAATGATGAAAGCAATTCGTATTTTAAGTATTTTATTAGTTTTAAGCATTACACCTGCGGTTATATTTGCACAGGGTTCAGCAGAAAAGAAAAAACTAAAAAAAGAATTAAGAACATATCGTAAGATGAAGCCAATGGAAATTCGTAACATGAAAATGACTTACGAGAGTAGATTGAAAGACAAGAAAACGCAAGACTTACGTATAAAAAACCTACAAAGAACTTCAGATTCTTTACAGAATTTAGTGAATTCTAATAATGCAAGAGTTTCACAGTTAGAAGCTCAATTAGCGGCGGCAAATGCGGCGGCGGCAAATGCAAAACCGAATTCAGCAAAAGGCTATTACTACAGGGTACAATTAGGCGCTTATAAAGAGTATAACATTAAAGCAAAATCGGCAAGCGACGAATCATTCAGTGCAGTAACAGAAGATTCTATGAATAAATTAACCTTGGGTTTGTTTTATACTTTGGCAGAAGCAGATCAATTTAAGGAAGATGTTCGCAGAATGGGCGTTAAAGATGCTTATGTTGTTCCATTTAAAGATGGTAAACGCATAACACATAAAGAAGCTGCAGAAGGACTAAGAAAAAAATAGTGTGCTAGTGTGTTAGTATGCTAGTGTGCTAATAAAAAAGCCCTGAGATTTATCATCATCAGGGCTTTTTCAATTATAGTCGTATTATCGTATAGTCGTATAAACTTACTTCAATATCTCTCTCGAAATCACAATACGTTGTATCTCCGAAGTACCTTCGTAAATTTGAGTGATCTTCGCGTCGCGCATTAAACGCTCTACGTGGAATTCTTTTACGAAACCGTAACCTCCGTGTATTTGTACTGCTTCTACTGTAGTTTTCATAGCTACTTCAGATGCAAACAATTTTGCCATAGAACTCAACTGTGCGTAATCCATTTTTTTATCTTTCATCCAAGCAGATTTTAAACACAACAATCTAGCAGCTTCAATTTCTGTAGCCATGTCTGCTAATTTAAATTGTATTGCTTGGTGATTAGATATTGTAGTGCCAAATGCTTTGCGTTCTTTAGAGTAAGCCAATGCTAACTCGTATGCGCCAGAAGCTATACCCAATGCTTGCGAAGCAATTCCAATTCTTCCGCCTGCCAATGTTTTCATAGCAAACTTAAATCCGAAGCCATCTTCGCCAATTCTATTTTCTTTTGGAACTTTAACATCGGTAAACATTAACGAATGAGTATCTGATCCTCTAATTCCTAATTTATTTTCTTTAGGGCCTACTTCAAAACCAGGCATCCCTTTTTCTACAATAATTGCATTAATGCCACGGTGACCTTTTGCAACATCTGTTTGCGCAATTACAATATAATACTCTGCAGTACCACCGTTGGTGATCCAGTTTTTAGTACCATTTAATAAGTAATGGTCGCCTTTATCTTCTGCCGTTGTACGTTGCATTGTTGCATCAGATCCAGCCTCTGGTTCTGATAAACAAAATGCACCAATTTTTTGACCAGTTGCTAATGGCACTAAATATTTTTGTTTCTGCTCTTCAGAACCGT
>JAGVEE010000417.1 GCA_020058405.1 Sphingobacteriales bacterium | reverse complement strand
TTTTATTACGTTTAAAGCTTTGTGATCTTCAACAGTACCGATACTTACACCCATTGCGGTGAAAATATTCTTGATCTCGTCGTTATCATAAATTTTATGTTCCATTGCTTTTTCCACGTTCAGGATTTTACCTTTTAATGGAAGAATAGCTTGGAATGCACGGTTACGTCCTTGCTTCGCTGTACCACCCGCAGAGTCACCCTCTACAAGGTATAACTCACATAGTGCAGGATCCGATTCCGAACAATCAGAAAGTTTACCCGGCAAGCCCGAACCTGTTAATACATTTTTACGTTGTACTAATTCTCTTGCTTTACGCGCCGCATTACGTGCGGTTGCAGCTAAAATAACTTTCTGCACAATCATTTTAGCCTCTCTTGGGTTTTCTTCCAAGTAGATATTCAAAATTTCGCCAACCGCTTGATCTACCGCACCTGTTACTTCGTTGTTACCAAGTTTGGTTTTCGTTTGACCTTCAAATTGTGGCTCTTGTACTTTTACCGAAATTACGGCAGTTAATCCTTCACGGAAGTCATCACCTGTAATTTCAATTTTAAGATTTTTTAATAATCCCGATTTTTCAGCATACGCTTTTAAGGTACGAGTTAATCCTCTACGGAAACCCGCAACGTGCGTACCACCTTCAATGGTATTAATATTATTTACGTACGAGTGTACATTTTCATTGTAAGTACTGTTGTATTGAAGCGCAAGCTCAACAGGTATTCCCGATTTATTACCTTCTACGTAAATAGGCTCCGGAATAAGGGGCTCACGAGTACCATCTAAGTATTTAACGAATTCACGTAATCCACCTTCAGAGTAAAACTCTTCTTTGGTAAACTCACCGTTTTCGCCTTTCTCGCGCTCATCTGTTAATGTTAAGCGGATGCCTTTATTTAAGTAGGCTAATTCACGCAAACGAGCTGCCAAGGTATCGAATTTGTATTCGGTAGTTTGTGTAAAAATTTCGGCATCGGGTTTAAAGGTTACGATGGTACCACGGATGTTGGTTTCGCCAACTTCTTTTACATCGTATAAAGGTTTACCTTTTGAATATTCTTGTTGAAATATTTTACCGTTTCTGTGAACTTCCGCTTTTAAGGCAATAGATAAGGCGTTTACGCAACTTACCCCCACACCGTGCAAACCACCAGATACTTTGTAGGTATCTTTATCGAATTTACCACCCGCGTGTAAAACGGTCATTACCACTTCTAAAGCAGATTTTTTCTCTTTAGGGTGCATGTCGGTTGGAATACCACGACCATTATCTTGCACACGTATGCTATTGTCTTCAGTAATAATTACATCAATGTCTGTACAATAACCAGCCAAAGCCTCGTCAATTGAGTTGTCAACAACCTCGTAAACAAGGTGGTGTAAACCTTTAAAGCCAGTATCGCCAATGTACATTGCCGGACGTTTACGAACGGCTTCCAGACCTTCTAAAACTTGGATATTATCCGCAGAATAATTTGATTTGTCAATTTTTTCCTCACTCATATACTTTTATTTCAGGATAGCTTCAAAGATACTTTTTTAAAGGGGGATAAGCGTGAAAAAAGATGGCTAAAAATCATTTTTTTTTCAACATTCTGTTAAGTATTTGATTACTTTTGTGGCATTGGTTGCCAGCCCTCGAATTCCATTTCTGATACGAGATTTAGAAAACGTGTTTTGGAATCTTCCATGTATGTAAAATATTAAAAAATTAGAATGAAAGTATCTCAAAACAAAGTAGTTTCCTTAACTTATGAGTTAAGCGTTAATGAAGGTGAAAACGTAATGTTAGTAGAGCGTGTAACCGCAGAGCAACCGTTTGTGTATTTACACGGATTAAGCGGATTGCCAGAAAAATTTGAAATGGCACTAGAAAACTTAGAAAGTGGTGCAGCATTTAACTTCGTATTATCTAAAGAAGAGAGTGGATATGGCGAATTTGATGAAACAGCAATCGTTGATTTACCTAAAAATGTATTTTTAGTTGACGGTGTGTTTGATGACGAAGTAATTGCTAAAGGAGCTTTTATTCCGATGAGCGATCAAGATGGAAATAAAATGCAAGGTTTAGTGGTAGATGTAACCGAAGAAATTGTAAAAATGGACTTTAACCATCCATTAGCAGGTAGAGAATTAAATTTTGTAGGATTAGTGCACGAAATACGTGAAGCTACTGCCGAAGAATTAGACCACGGCCATGTACATGGCGAAGGCGGACACCAACATTAATAATTACGAATTACGAATTACGAATTTCGCAACAAACTTGATTAATTCGTAATTCGTAACTCGTAATTCGTAATTCGTAATTCATCACTAATCATTCAATATTCATGAAATATATTTTCAACATCATCATTGCAATTGCAGTAGTAGTCTTGTACATTTTGCATTTTACAAGTAAGCCACAAGGCCCAGTGTTTGTGAATGCTTCGGATAGTACCTTAATGTCAATGCCTGCGCAAGGTTCGGCATATGTGAACGGCGATTCCTTGTTAGAGAATTACGATTATTTTAAAAACGCTAAGAAAGAATTTGAAGCAAAAACATTGCGTACTGAAAAAGAAATTGAAGCGAAGAGAAGCGTGCTTGAATTAGAATTTACCAACTACCAAAAAATGGCATCTAGTATGAGTCCTGAACAGCGCGCTAGAACCGAAGAATCATTGATGCGCAAAGAGCAAGATTTACGTTTGTTTAGCGAAAACGCTGCTGCAAAATTGCAAGAAGATCAGAATAAATTTAACGAACAATTGTTTGATAAGGTGTCTAAATATTTAAAAGAACACACCAAAGAAAAGAGTTATAAAATTGTGTTTAACTTTACCAAAGGTTCGGGTATTTTATATGCGAATGATAGCCTTGATATTACAGAGGAAGTGCTGGAAGGGCTGAATAAGCAGTATAAAGAGAAATCGAAATAGCGAAATGTCGAAAATTCGAAATTTCGAAATTTCGAAAATTCAAATGGTCGAAATCGGCAGTGTATAAGGTTAAATGCGAAATTCATAATTCATAATTTATAATTCAATATGGATGATTTCATGCGCGAAGCGATTAAGCTTTCTATCAACAACGTTTTATTAAAAAAAGGTGGTCCTTTTGGATGTGTAATCGTAAAGGATGGGAAGATTATTGCCACTGGTGCAAACGAAGTTACCAGCACCAACGACCCTACAGCACATGCAGAGGTGGTTGCCATTAGAAATGCTTGCAAAGAATTAGGAACTTTTCAACTCGATGGTTGTGAAATATATACGAGCTGCGAGCCTTGCCCTATGTGCCTTTCAGCCATTTATTGGTCGCGCGCTAGCAAAATTTATTATGCCAATAGCAAACATGATGCTGCAAAAATCAACTTCGATGATCATTTCATTTACGAGGAAATTTCTAAAGAAATGAAAGACCGTACAATTCCATGCGAACAAGTGCTTCGTGAAGAAGCTTTAGAAGCTTTTGAATTATGGTATAAATTAGAAGGAAACATAAAATACTAATTTATACACTTCATTTACAGTGATTTGCTTTCTGCAAATCCTATTTTTTACTTTATTTTTTAATCTGCTAAAAAATCTGAAAAATACCGCATTCTACGTATATGGTATTCATATTATATTATTGAAATTTGTAGCATAAAAGTTTGAACTATTGGATTCCAAATTCAATTAATAATAAAACTAAAAAAAATGCTATGGTATTCATTGTTAGTATTCTAATCGTAATTAATCTAGTGCTTATTTTTGCTATAAGAAAGTACAAAGGTCACTTATAACTGAATTAAATCAGTAGAGGTGTTGCACACTTGAGTTAAGGCTATTCGGTAACGGATGGCCTTTTTTTATGTGCTATAGGCATGTTGAAAACTTTTTGTGGTAGAATGTGGTAAAAAGTGGTAAGATTTGATAATTTTACAGAAGGAAAAGTAGCAAAAAGTACAAATGAGTCAGTTTTTAGGTGAATATGAATGCAAGTTAGATCCGAAAGGTAGATTGATGCTACCGTCGGGTTTAAAGAAGCAGCTATCTCCGGAGGCGCAAGACAAGTTTGTGATTAACCGTGGCTTTGAAAAATGCTTGGTTTTGTATCCTTTAAACGAATGGAAAGTTATTAGCGATGAGGTAAATCAATTAAACCTTTACGCGAAGAAAAACCGAGAATTTGCGAGATACTTTTTCCGTGGTGCAAGTGAACTTACCTTAGACGGTACCAGTCGCTTATTACTTCCAAAATCATTATTAGCATATGCTTCGATAGAAAAAGAGGTAGTTCTTTTTGCTTACTCGAACAGAATAGAAGTTTGGTCGAAATCGAATTACGATTCGATGTTGAATGACGAGCCAGAAGATTTTGCGAACCTGGCGGAAGAAGTAATGGCTAAAAAACAAAACCCTTAATCGTATGAGCAAGTACCATCAACCGGTAATGCTCAATGAATGTTTAGAGGGCTTAAACATTGAAGCAAATGGAATTTATGTTGATGTCACCTTTGGTGGAGGTGGCCATACAAAAGCAATATTAGAAAAACTTGGTCCGCAGGGACGATTAATAGGTTTCGACCAAGACCCTGATGCTAAAAATAACATTCCGAATGATGATCGATTCACGTTTGTAGATCAAAACTTTTCATTCTTAAAAAATCAATTACGATTTCTAGGAATTCAGAAGGTAGATGGAATATTAGCAGACTTGGGAGTTTCTTCACATCAGTTTGATGCTGCAGACAGAGGTTTCTCAATACGTTTTGATGCAACACTTGATATGCGAATGGATCAGCTAAGAGAGAAAGATGCAAAGTTTGTGTTGAATAATTATTCTGAACAAGATTTGCATAAAATTTTTGGCATGTATGGCGAAGTTCATAATGCAAAAACCTTAGCTAGTTTATTAGTAAAAGCAAGAATGATTAAACCAATAGAAACAGTTGGTTCATTTAAAGAACTCATAAAACCATTGGTTAAAAGAGGAAAAGAAAATCAATACTACGCACAAGTATTTCAAGCATTACGAATAGAAGTGAACGAAGAGTTAGAAGTACTGAAAGAGTTTTTGATACAAAGCGCAGCAGTATTAAAACCTGAAGGACGATTGGTAGTAATGTCTTACCATTCTTTAGAAGACAGGTTAGTGAAAAATTTTATTCAAAAGGGAAAATTCTCTGGAGAATTAGAAAAAGATATATACGGAAATACGAGCACTCCTTTTGAAGCTGTAAGTCGCAAGGCAGTTACCGCAACAGAAGAAGAGCTTTTAATAAACAACCGAGCACGCAGTGCAAAGTTGAGAATTGCAGAAAGAACAAATGAACAAGTTTAAAGAAACAGTTGGAGAAGAAGTAGAAGTGGAGGCTCCTATTGCAGAAGAACCTGTAATAGAGAAAAAAGCCAAAGCTCCTGCAAAGCCTAGTGCCTTTAGCAATTGGCTTGCTCAGAACATGTCGAAAGAATCGGCTTTAAACATTTTGCCATTTCTGTTTTTTCTAACTGTTTTAGGAATGTTATACATAGCGAATAAACATTATGCTGAAAAAAATATTCGCCAAATAGAAAAAATAAATAAAGAGTTAAAAGAACTAAAGTGGGAACACTTAACTGCCAAATCAATATTAATGTCGAAAAGTAAACAAAGCGAAGTGGCTAAGATTACCAAAACATTTGGCTTGAATGAAGCGGTTGCACCACCCACAAAAATAGTAGTTGAACGTAAATGAGCATTCGCAAAGATATTATCATCCGTGTGTATCTCACCTTCGTATTGTTAGCGTTGGTGGCCATTGCTATTTTCTCTCGTGCCGTGCATGTGCAGGTTTTCCAAGGAGATAGATGGAAGCGTATGAGCGATAGTTTAACTACACATTTTATTGATGTAGAAGCCGGACGTGGAAATATTTATGCTCTAGATGGTAGCTTGTTAGCCACTTCATTACCAGAGTATGAGTTGAGAATGGATTTAATGACAGATGCCTTAACGAAAGAAATATTTAACGAAAACGTAGATTCATTAGCTATTTGTTTAGCAAATTTATTTCAAGATAAAACAGCATCAGAGTACGAACATAAATTGGTAAAGGCTCGTAAAAATCGCGAACGATATTTATTATTAAAGCGAGTGGTTAATTACCCTCAATTACAAGCTGTAAAAAAATTCCCAATTTTTAGATTGGGAAAAAATAAAGGAGGTTTGTTAGTTATTCAAAAAGATAAACGCATACAACCCTTTAGTCAATTAGCTTCTAGAACCATTGGTTATAAAGTAAAAGGAGTACAGCCTGTTGGTTTAGAAGGAGCCTATGATACTGATTTAGGTGGTACAACTGGCAAACGTTTAGTGCAACGAATTTCAGGAGGAATTTTAATTCCTTTAAATGAAGAAGATGAAATTGCACCAAAAGATGGATACGACATTTATACAACGATAGATGTAAACATACAAGATGTAGCACAAAACGCATTGGCTGAACAATTGATAAAACACAATGCCGACCATGGTTGTGTGATTTTGATGGAGGTGGCCACAGGTGAAATTAAAGCCATCGCAAACTTAACACGAATAGAAGAAGGGCTGTACAGAGAGAAATATAATTATGCTATTGGAGAAGCAATGGAACCTGGTTCTACATTTAAATTGGCTTCTTACATGGCAGCTTTAGAAGATGGTATTTTTCGCCCATCGGATACAGTGGATACCGACGGAGGTAAATTTAGATTATACAATTCAACATTGAGCGATTCGCACGAAGGTGGTTATGGCCGCATACCTATGTTAAAAGCATTTGAACTTTCTTCTAACGTAGCTATCGCCAAAAAAATTCACTATGGATATAAAGATAAGCCTGAGCAATTTATAGAACGACTAAAACAATTTGGATTAGACCGTCAGTTAGAATTGCAAATACCAGGTACACCAAAGCCAAGAGTAAAAGATCCGAGCTCTAGTGATTGGAGTGGATTAAGTTTATCTCGCTTGGCAATAGGCTACGAAATAAGAATGACACCACTGCAAACTCTTGTATTATATAATGCTGTAGCGAACGGAGGCAAAATGATTTCACCTGTAATAGTAAGAGAGAAAAGAAGCATGGGGCAAGTGGTAGAAACATTTAAATGCAAAACTATTAAAAAGAAAATTTGCTCTGACGAAACATTGGCAATGGTGAGAATGATGATGGAAGGAGTAGTAAGCCAAGGAACTGCAAAAAATTTAAGTACAACTATTTATCCAATTGCAGGAAAAACAGGTACTGCACAAGTTGCACAAGGAAAGGCAGGATATAAGAATGGAAAGAAAACTTACCAAGCATCTTTCTGCGGATATTTTCCAGCCAACAATCCGAAGTACTCAATGATTGTAGTAGTTACAGACCCTTCGCATGCGGGATATTACGGAAACGTAGTAGCAGGGCCAGTGTTTAAAAACATTGCTGATAAAGTGTATGCTAGTAGATTAGATATGCACCAAGACATATCTACTATTTATGCAAACGTACAAAACGATGTGCCTGTGGCTAAAGATGGAATAAAAGAAAAAACGGTAGAAGTGTATGAGAAGGTTGGTATGAAAGCAAATGTACAACACGATGTGGATTGGGTTTCTATCAATAAAAACGAAAACAAGTTGGCGTTTAATGCTAAAGAAACACAAACAGGAATTGTACCAAGTGTAACAGGAATGGGATTGCAAGATGCCATTTATTTATTAGAAAATGTAGGCTTAAAAGTAAACGCTAAAGGTCTAGGGAAAATAGCTCAACAATCTATCAGTGCTGGGCAAGTAATAAAAAAAGGATCAACTATTTATTTAGAATTAAAGTAGTGAAAACAGTAGATGAAATATTTGTAGGACTAGAAATTGCGGAACGAATTGGTGATGCTAATTCAGATGTAAAATCTATTTGCTTTGATTCTCGAAAAGTAGAAACAGGTTCTGTTTTTGTTGCTACAAGAGGTACTGTTTCTGATGGACATAGTTTTATTGAAACTGCCATTTTAAAAGGTGCTCACACCATTGTTTGCGAAGAGTTACCATCAACCTTAACTGATAATATTAATTATATACGTGTACAAAATAGCAGCAGAGCACTCGGTTTTATTGCAGCGAATTTTTACAATCATCCAACTAAAAAAATAAAACTAGTAGGTATAACTGGTACGAATGGTAAAACTACCATTGCTACCTTATTGTATAAATTATTTAGAGCATTAGGAAATAATGTAGGGTTAATTTCTACAGTAGAAAATAAAATTAACGAAGAAATAATTCCATCAACCCATACTACTCCTGATGTATTAAGTATTAATGAGCTTTTATTAAAAATGATTGCAAAAGGATGTGATTATTGTTTTATGGAAGTAAGCTCGCATGCTACGGTACAAGAAAGAATTGCTGGGTTAAATTTTGTTGGAGGAGTGTTTAGTAACATTACCCACGATCATTTAGATTTTCACAAAACGTTTGATGAATACATAAAAGCGAAAAAATATTTCTTCGACCAATTGCCAAAATCATCATTTGCATTAACAAATGCTGATGATAAGCGAGGATCTGTTATGCTACAAAATACTAATGCCTACAAGAAATCGTATGCATTATTAACGATGGCAGATTTTAAAGGAAAGGTAATTGAAAATCAATTTTCGGGACTGTTGTTGAACATAGACAACCAAGAAGTTTGGTTTAAAATGGTCGGAAGTTTTAATGCCTACAATATTTTGGCAGTATATGGTACGGCAATATTATTAGAGCAAGATAAATTAAAAGTGCTTACTATTTTATCGGCATTAGATGGAGCCGAAGGTAGGTTCGAATACATCATTTCTGCAAACGGTACTATTGGTGTGGTTGATTATGCACATACACCCGATGCATTAAAAAATGTATTACAAACTATCCAAAATATTCGTACAGGTAATGAGCGAATTATTACAATAGTAGGATGTGGTGGCGACAGAGATAAAACCAAACGCCCAATAATGGCAGAGGTTGC
>JAGVEE010000004.1 GCA_020058405.1 Sphingobacteriales bacterium | reverse complement strand
ATAAAGGCTACGGAGGTAATCAAAAAACATGTTATGATAAAGCGCTGGAATTAGGTGCAGATATTGTAATTATGCTACACCCCGATTATCAATATACACCAAAGTTAATTATAGCCATGACAAGCATAATTGGCAACGATTTGTATCAAGTAGTATTTGGCTCAAGAATATTAGGTAAGGGAGCCTTAAAAGGTGGCATGCCATTGTATAAATACATCGCAAATAGATTTCTTACCTTAACTCAAAATATATTAATGAACCAGAAACTTTCGGAATACCACACTGGTTACCGTGCGTTTTCTAAAGAAGTATTAACAAGTATAAATTACCATCATAACTCCGATGACTTTGTTTTCGACAATCAGATGATTGCGCAAATATGTTATAAAGGATTTGACATTGCAGAAGTAACCTGCCCTACCAAATATTTTGAAGAAGCTTCTTCCATTAATTTCAGAAGAAGCAGTATTTATGGTTTAGGGGTATTGAGTGTTTCGGTTGGTTATTTCCTTGAGAAGTTGGGGATAGGGAAAAGAAAAATCTATAGAAACTAGTCATTAGTAGTTAGTCTTTAGTCCTTAGACAGTCTAACGACTAAAGACTAACTACTAGAGACTAGTTTTACTGGCATCCACCTTTGTACTTCACACGCTGATCTATTTGATCTGCACCACCAGCCCAAGCGCGTTTACGTATCGTTAACTCCAATTCTTTTAACACTGATCCTTCTGGTATGTTTAAAAACTGATTTGGAATCATATACAATTTAAATTTACCTGTAGCATCTTTTTTCATGGTTAACTTAGGATTGTTTTGCAGTTGCAAAAATCTTGAAGGCTCAATTGTTGAAGTGGCTAAGGTTACAGTATCTTCAATGGTAGCTTTTATGTATAACAACACATCACCATCTGCTAAATTTTGCATGGTGGTTTTTTTCTCAATTGTGTTATCGTAAATAATTGCTAATACCTGATCTTGAATGATAGTTGAAGGGAAAGGATATAAAGTACCTTTGTCTAACTTAGGAGCATTCACTACTAAAATGATATCTGTTGATTTAATATCTGGATCTCCGTAACCACCGCCGTTCTTAGGTTTTACCAAAAAATTAATTCCCTTAGTGTAGATATCTCCTGCCGGAACTTCATAAAATTCTGTAGGAATCATTTCATAATAATACACATGTGTACCCTTTGTATCATCCTTAGTCATTTTCAATACTTCATTAGAATTTTGCCAAGGTTTTTCGCCCTCACCGTTTGCTTTTGCTGTTCCGGTTGGGTGTTCAAAAGGAGACCATGTCCAGATATAAAACGGACCAGGATCTGCCATTAATAATTGAACATGTTCTAACGATTGATCTAATTTAGATAAATCGATATATAACTTAACTGTTTTAGTTACGTCGGTAGGATCTGGTTCTATCCATGCAGTTTGTGCTGAAGCTACTCCAGCCATAATAATAATTGCGATTGATAATACTATCTTTTTCATACTAGATCCCCTTAATTTACTGAACGATTAAAACTCAAGTCGTATGTAAAAGCTGCATTTCCATTGCAGTTTATCGACTTACTAATTTTTAAAGAATTGTCAACGGTACGTATTGGAGCTAATAAATTAAACTCTAAAGTTGCATCACCATTTGCTGGTATCAATAAAATTTTAGTAGGGAAATTGATGTCGTCAAATTTCCATTTACCAGTTGTGGTACCAAAAACATTAAATGGCAAACCTGTAGTATCACAAGCATAAGTAGTATCTGTACCTGATATGGTAAACACAATATTAGGCAAAGAAGCATTGCTTGAAAAGAAATCTGTCATATCCATTTTTTCTTCTACAATAGTTGCTTTATCTGTAATTACAAAATCCGTTAATACCCAACGAGCTACTACTCCATCAATTTTACTTGCTGGTAAGCCGATGCTTTCGTATTCTTTTTTACACGCAGAAGTACTGAACACAATCAATACCATTACTGCTAAAATTATCTTTTTCATCATTTTAAATTTACGAATTAATTACAACCTCCGGTTTCGTTTAATATAAATACCGAAGTTACTTCTGTACTCGGAAATTGCAAAGCTAAGCCTGGGCAATTCCAAGGTGCAGAGCGTATGGTAACACCAGTAACTGGTTTCACTGAACTAGAGCCAAACGCACCTAATCTTTTCATGTAATAGGTTCTATCTCCTTCACAGAATAATTCTTTTCTGCGTTCTTCTCTAATCAAAACTAATAAATCTGCACCCAAAGCGGTTGTAGCTTCTTTAGCCGTATTACCTGGGTAAGCTCTTTTAATTATTTTATTGATGTCTGTAACTGCCGTGCTTAAATCTCCAGTTTCTGCAGCAACTTCTGCTCTCATCAACAATAATTTTGTTAATGTGATGTATGCAGAACCAAAATAATCATTGTTAAACTTCTTACTTACAAAAAATTCATTCGCTTGACCTTCGTTTACTACTCCTACTAATCTTGCTCTAATATCTGTAGTATCTGATGTAATTAAATCATAGATTTCTTTCCTCAAGCCAACATCAGGAACTTTGGTATCACTTCTATATCTATCAATAAATTGTCCACCTCTATTATCATTTGCGTTGTTGCTAATAAATGAAAATACAAACTCATTGCTAATGCCTGTAAGGTTTTGGTTGAAACGATCAATAGAATCTGATAATGTATAAGGTCCAGCCATAACTTCATCAAGTAAGGTTCTACATTCCGCTAATTTGTTCATGTTGAAATAAACATCTGCCAGCACTGCTTTCGCAGCATTCACATCTGCATAATTTCCGTTTGTACTTGGTAAATTTGCAATTGCATATTGTAAATCAGCAATTACAAAATCATAAACAGCTGCAACAGACGAACGTTGAATAGGTTCTTGCGAAGCTTTATCGCGAATAGGAACACCAGGGTGCGAGTTATCCGAGGTATATCCATAAGGTTGTGCCCATAATTTTACTGCTTCATAATGGCATATTGCTCTGATAAATCTACCTTCCGCTTTCATACGTTTTATATCAGCCTCAGTTAATCCTGCAATTTTATCATAAAATCCATCCATAGAATTTACACGATAAACAGGAATGTACAAACGACCATATAAACCGCCTACATCAGAATTAAAGAAGTTCGTATTTCTACTCCAAATCTCTGTTCTAAATTCATTTCCATCAAATGGTTTTTCAATATCATCACTCAATAAATCACCAAACAACTGAACCGTTCCGTTGTATTGATTTGCCAATGCATCGTAACAAGAGTTTAATAATTTTTGCATATCCTCTGGTGTGGTTACGGCTTCATCTGCCAATAACACTCCTTCTGGTTTTATCTCTAACATCTTTTCGCATGATGACAATCCTATTGATCCAATCAGTAGGCTTGAGATATAAAATATTTTTTTATACGTGTTCATGTCTGTTGCTTAAAATGTAATGTTTACTTGTAAGTTATAAGATTTTTGTTGCGGAGGAGTTAAGTACGTAATATTCGAACTCATGTTTCTATCTGTTGAGTTTTCGAAATCTCTCGCAATTTCTGGATCTAAGCCAGTATATTTTGTAAAGGTTAATAAGTTTGTTCCGATGAAAGAAATTCTAGCAGATTCAATTTTTAGTTTCTGCAATTTTGCTTTCGGAATTCTATACCCGATGGTTAAGTTTCTCAATCTTGCAAAAGTTCCATCATGTAACCACATCGTAGTGTTTATCCAAGGAGTTGGTGATCCATACGTTGCAGTTTCTAATGTTAAACGAGGGAAAGCTGCATTGTCTCCCGGTTGTTGCCATCTATCAAATATATCAGTACGCATGTTCCAGTTTGTTACTACACCTAACTGACGTTTTGCAGATGATTCATAAATATCACCACCCAATACAAAATTAAATAACACACTCATGTCCCAATTTTTGTAACTAAATGTATTGGTTATACCACCAATTGCATCTGGTAAAACAGCACCAACCGCTACACGATCTTTAGGATCCCAGTTGAAAGTTTCTACCCCGTTTATATCTAAATAAACCGGACGACCTGTTGCGGCATCAATATGTGAGTAACGAACTAAAAAGTTAGTTCCTACTGGCTGCCCAACTACTACACGTGTATCATTGGTTCCACCACTCACAGCATCTTCAGAGTATTTACCAATGCTTGTAATTTCATTTAAATTTCTAGCAATGTTAAAATTGGTAGTCCATTTAAATTCTCTATCAATATTTCTGGTTACGAATGAGAACTCCACTCCGTTATTAGTTATGCTTCCTACGTTATCCCAATAAGATGAAAATCCTGATGATGGTGGAACTGCTAATTGCATTAACACATCACTAGTTCTACGATCATAGTATTCTAATGTAAAGGTTACACGATCACTCCATAAACCTACGTCGATACCTGTGTTGAAAGTCCAAGATGTTTCCCATCTTAAATTCGGATTATCTAAACGAGTAGGAAATGTAGTTCCAGTACCGTTATAGTTAGGTGTACTATTTGGATTAGCATACGTTCCAAAACGTTCGTAGTTTGGAATGTTTGCGTTACCACTTTTTCCGTAACTAACACGAGCTTTAGCTGTACTAATTACTGGAATTTTTTTCATAAATTCTTCTTCCGTTAACAACCAAGAAATAGCTGCTGCTGGAAAATATCCATATCTATTGTTTGCTCCAAATCTTGAAGAACCATCCGTTCTAAATGTTGCATCCATAAATATTTTGTTATTATAACCATAACTCAAACGAGTATAATAACCAACAAATGCCCATTGTTCTGGCGAGTTTTCTGATGAGAAATAAGTGTACAATGCTGAGTCCTCCACTTTTGCTTCTCCATCATAAAAACCATTACCCATATTGGTTGCGGTTTTAAATTTCCCTTCGGTTAAAGAGTTTTGGTACTCGTGACCAACCATTACACTTAATTTATTAGAAGCATTAATTTTGTATGTATAATTTAATTGTAAATTATAATTGTAGTTCTTTGTGATTCTAGAATTACGTGTGGCAGATCCAATGTGTGTTGAGTTCAACAATAGTTGTGGATCGTACTGATCGTCTACTAAATTCATGTAATCATAATTTCCCTTTGCTGATAAAACTAATTCATCCGTTAAATTATAATCAACACCAATACCATTTAAAAATCTATTTTCAACTGTTTGCCATTTCTTCAACTCCTGAATTCGTACGGGATTATCACCTCCTGTAAAATAGGTTCCATCAGGATTATATACCGGGAAAATTGGAAGTGCGGTTGACATTGCAGAGCCCAAACCTCCAGCCCATGCAGTGTTTACACGTTTATTTAATCCATTACTGTAAGATGAGGTTGATGTCATCTTCAATTTCTTTGAAATTCTATAATCTCCATTTATACGGAAAGCTGTTTGATCAAATCTGTTTCCAACTAGATAACTTTCGTCTTTTCCGTATGACATGTTCGCTAACAATGAAACATATTTGTTTCCATAGGTCATCGAAACATTATGGCGATGTTTAATACCAGTTTGGGTAGTTAAATCCACCCAATCTGTATTTGTTTTACGGGCATCGTCCCAAGAAATATTGTTTGGCAATCTTGCTAAGCCTACACCACCGTCATTTTCATGCGCTTCTTGGTATAGTTGCAAATACTGCTCAGAGTTTAACATATTAGGCAATGCTGTTGCGGTTGCAACCCCTATACTTCCGTTATAAGAGAATGAAGTACCATTTTTATTTGCTCTTTTTGTAGTTACAATAATTACTCCATTTGCACCTCTTGAACCATAGATTGCAGTTGCTGCAGCATCTTTCAATACATCAATAGATTCTATATCATCAGGATTTATTGATGATAATGGATTGTTATTTAATGCACCCGCATTTCCATTCAAAAAGTAATCTTGTGTAATAGGAATTCCATCTATTACATAAAGTGGATCGCCGCCTGCAGAAATAGATGATATACCTCTAATACGAATTACAGAAGCAGAACCAGCCGCACCACTACCCGTTGTAACTTGTACTCCTGGTAACTTTGCTTGTAAAGCAGATTCGAAACTTGGTACCGGCAAATCATTTAATTCCTTTGCAGAAATTTTAGAAATTGCCCCGGTAACTTCGCGCTTAACCTTCGTTCCATATCCAACTACCACCACGTCTTCAAGTTGCTTGGTGTCTTCTCTCATTGTGAAAGAAACACTTACATCTGTTGAATTAGTTTGAACCTCTCGATAAATTGTTTGAAAACCTAACATCGAAACTTTTAATTTGTACTTCGTATTCGGTTGTAATTTCCCAATTGAGAAATTCCCCAATGCGTCAGTAACTGCAGCGATGTTCGTTCCTTCTATCACTACACCAGCACCAATTACGGGCTCTTTGGTAGGATCTGTAATTTTACCTCGTATACTTTGCGCATACATACTGGTACTACAGAGCAATGTGAAAATTAAGAGTAGATATCTCTTCATAATTATTATTTATAGGATTATTATTTTTTGTTTATACGTTTTTTCTGATTGTTGAATATTGATAATATATGTTCCTGAAGTTAAATTTAATTCGGCTTTAGTTATTACTTCAAATCCATTACTTGAATTAATTTTCTTGTTAAATAATTTCTTTCCTAACAAATCGTACACTTCAATAAATACTGGTGCTTCAGTAGATGTCCACTCTATATAAATTTCCTCTAACACAGGGTTCGGATATATTTCTACATCAATTGTGTTTTTGTTTTTAGTTTTTATTGATGTAAGGGTTGTTGGAGGCATTAACTGTTTATCAACATAAAATTTATACTCCCCTGCTTGCAATCTAATTCTTTGTTGTACGTCTAATACATTTATAGAATCACCAGTAAACAATTCATACCAAACACCTGTATGTTGAAATACTGGAATTATAGAATCTAATTTAACATTAAAATTGGCAACACACACTGTATTTAAACTTGCATCTGTTACTTTATATAATTTCAGTCCTGCACTTGCATTAAATGTGTAGTTACTTGTTGAATAAGATGGCTGTGTGTTTTTCAACCAACCCAATATTGAGGTTACTTCGTAAATTCTTTTACGAGATGCATCCGTTAAATAATCCCATCGAATTGGTTTATTACCTACTCTCCCATTAAAATCAATAGAATAATCATATCCCAACTCTCCAAATTGCCATATCATTCTTGGGCCTTGCTGCGGAATTAAAAAACACATTGCTGCTTCAATTCTACGCAATCCTGTTTTTAAGGTTTTTACATTATAGCTTCCTAATGAATTTCCAAATTGAATATTTTTATGCATTAATCTTTCTTCATCATGACTTTCTGCATAGGTAACCAAATGGGGCTTCGACCAAGATCTTGTTTTATAATCGCCACCGTTTAAATTACTCGTATTTACATAACCCATGGTTGCTTCGTTATAATTATGGTTCATATTTCCCCATAACATAAATCCATAATCAGCCAATTCTTTTTCTTCTGTATTATCTGCAAAATGTTCGAGTATTAAATAACAGGTAGAATCGTATGTTCTTACCTTATTATATATACGTTTCCAAATAGCGATTCTGCCTGCATCGTATACACCCCAAGCACCTACATCTGTAGTACTTTTTTGTGTAAAGCCTTTTGATAAATCAAATCTATAGCCATCAATTTTATACTCTTGCAACCAAAACTTAATGACCGAATCTGTAAAATCTTTAGTTACTTGGTTTTCATGATTAAAATCGTAACCCACTCCAAAAGGATGTTTATCTGTTTGGTTAAACCAAGGATTATCTGCACTTGGGCGATTGTTAGTTTTATCGAAGTATAAACGCACCATTGGACTCTGCCCAAACGAATGATTTAGCACCATATCAATTACTACTGCAATTCCTAATTTATGGCACTCGTCTACAAATGCTTTCATGGCATTTTTCGTACCATAATATTTATCCACTGCAAAATAGAAAGAAGGGTTGTAACCCCAGCTTTCATTGCCTTCGAACTCATTTATAGGCATTAATTCAATGGTATTAATTCCTAATTTTGATAAATAAGCTAAGGTGTCTTTTAAGGTTTGAAAATCATGGCGCGCAATAAAATCTCTTAGATGTAATTCATAGATAAACATCTTTTCTTTTGCAGGTCGTATAAAATTATTGGAATGTAACCAATTGAAATTATCTTTTTGAGTATTTAAAACTGAAACATATTCAGAAGTTTTTCCAGTTGGGTAAGAGAGTAAATTTGGATACGTAATGTTAGGTACAAATGGATCGTTGTTTTGATCTAATAATGTTTCAGCATACACATCAGCAATTCTAATTTGTGTAGAATCTACTACATATTGAAATCTATAATTCTGACCTTT
>JAGVEE010000059.1 GCA_020058405.1 Sphingobacteriales bacterium | reverse complement strand
ATGCTTGGCATGAAATTAATTTTTGTAAGCAGAGAAGAGTATAAAAATAAAAAAGCTCTGTTCGATGCTCGTTTTGCGAATGATACTGATGCTTATTTTATTGATGAAGGAGGATTTTCTGAATTAGGTGCAAAAGGTTGCGAAGAAATAATTACCGAACTTACAGAAGTGTATAACGATATTTTTATTGCTGCCGGTACCGCTTGCACCAGCGCCGGTATTATTAACGCCATCCAAAAAAACAAACTAAACACACATCTCCATTCCGTAGTTGTACACAACGGCCTCGCTGAAATTAAAACCAACTTAGCACTACTCTGCCTTACCGCTCCCCGCTATTCGCTACTCACTACTACAGAATACGGTCGCTACGCACAACACACCGATGCTCTACTCCAGTTTTGCCTCGACTTCCAACAGAATACAGGAATACTTTTAGACCCAATTTATACCGCTAAAGCATTGGCTAAATGTTATAAATGGATGCAAGAGAATCCATCAACAACCCTTACAAAAAAAATTCTATTTGTGCACACAGGTGGTTTATTAGGAAATATGGGCAAAATGGATGCATTCGAAAAGTTTCTAAAGAGCTAACCTCTTAATTTTTCTAAAATTTATAGCTTAATGAGAACTTAATTCTCAAGTAATAATGGCATTAAGAATATTTGTCCAAATTTGAAAAATTGCCTTATTCTGAACAATTTAAGGCTTTTTTTTATCTACCTTTGTATAAACATTAAGCACATGTACAAAGTAAGCATCTCCCCTAACCAAGTTCAAGAAACATTGAGTAAGCACATTTTAGCAGATGGCTACGACATGGTTTTTGACATGGAAAAAAGTAACGGTGTTTGGATTCACGATTCCAAAAACAACCGACAGTTACTTGATTTTTTCACTTGTTTCGCCTCAGTACCTTTGGGTTATAACCACCCAAAAATGGTAAACGACGAAGAGTTTAAGAAAAACTTAATGCTTGCAGCATTAACAAACCCGTCTAACTCCGACATTTACACTCCTCAATACGCACAATTTGTAGAAACCTTCTCTAGAGTGGGTATTCCATCTTATTTACCTCATGCATTTTTTATTGCAGGCGGTTCATTAGCTATTGAGAACGCGTTAAAAGTTGCGATGGACTGGAAGGTTCAGAAAAACTTTCTGAAGGGATATACCTACGAAAAAGGCTTTAAAGTATTACACTTTGAACAAGCTTTCCACGGCAGATCTGGTTACACCTTGAGTTTAACCAATACATTGCCTGATAAAACGAAATGGTTTGCAAAATTTGATTGGCCTCGTGTATCAAATCCTAAAATGAAATTCCCTTATACAGATGATAACTACGAGGATTTATTACATCGCGAAGAATTATCTATCAATCAAATAAAAACAGCCTTCAAAAATAATCCGGATGACATTTGTGCCATCATCATTGAGCCAATACAATCTGAGGGAGGCGACAATCATTTCCGTAGAGAGTACTTAGAAAAATTAAAAGTACTTGCCGATGAAAACGATGCTTTTTTAATTTATGATGAAGTGCAAAGTGGTGTTGGTTTAACAGGTAAATTCTGGGCACACGAACATTTCGGTGAAAATGCTCGCCCGGATATTTTAGCATTTGGTAAAAAGATGCAAGTATGCGGAATTTTAGCAGGTAAAAAAGTAGATGAAATTGAAACGAATGTATTCAACGTATCATCGCGTATTAATTCAACTTGGGGTGGTAATTTAGTTGACATGGTACGTTCATCGCGTATTATGGAGATTATTGAAGAAGATCAGTTGATGAACAATGCAGAACACATTGGTAATTACTTATACGATACTATTTCCGACATTTCTAAACGTAATTCAAAAATTAGCAATGTTAGAGGAAAAGGCTTAATGGTAGCATTTGATTTCCCTACGAAAGCAATGCGCGATAAGTTTGTGAGCAAAGGAATGGAGCACAACGTAATGTTCTTAGGTTGTGGTAGCAATACCATCCGTTTCCGCCCTGCCTTAACCTTAGAAAAACAACATGTTGACATGGGTATGGAAATACTTGAAAAGATAGTTAAAGAACTTTAAAACTTTATATTTCAATAATATAGAAAAAAGACGCAACAAAACGCGTCTTTTTTCAGTTTATATGTTAGTAAATAAAGCGGTTTACAACGTATCAAACACCAATAAACTTATAAATTTGCCGCTTATTAAATAAAATACAAAATGAAAAATATTTCAGTAATAGGTTCAGGAACGATGGGAAACGGTATTGCGCACGTATTTGCTCAATACGGATATCAAGTGAATCTAATTGATGTGAATTCAGATGCATTAAAACGTGCAATGGAAACCATCGCAAAAAACTTAGACAGAATGGTTGTAAAAGGTAGTATTTCTGAAGAATTGAAAAATACCACCATCAACAACTTAACTACTTATACCGATTTAAAAGAAGGTGTAAAAGATGCAGATTTAGTAATTGAAGCTGCCACAGAAAATCCGGTAATTAAAAAGCAAATTTTTAAAGACCTTGGAACATTTACTCACCCAGAAGCGATATT
>JAGVEE010000338.1 GCA_020058405.1 Sphingobacteriales bacterium | reverse complement strand
TGAAGAGTGCCAAAAAGTAGCCTTCCCTTTATCATCATTCCAGGTTAATAATTTTAAACTAACATCGGTATTTATTGGGCGCGAAGCATCCCAAACTTCACCATTCACTTCAGCAGCTAACACATTACGAGCTAAACCTTCTGAAATACTCAAAGCCACCTGATACGAAGAGGTGCCCTTTGAAAACTCTTTCACTATCCCGTCAGGAAGTGTTACGTTAATCATCATTGTATTATTTTTTTATTGATTTAATAGTATTGTTTACTCTTTCTATTCCCTTACGTGCCAATGCATAATCGTTTTTTAAACTCAATGCGAATTCGAAATCTGCAATGGCTGCGTCGTGCATACTTTTCGACTCTTCACACAAGCCTCTCATATAATACGCTTCAGCATATTTAGGATTAATTTTAATGGCTCTCGAAAAATCTAACATCGCCAAATCTATCACTCTTAATTCATATCTAATAATGCCTAAGTTAAAATGTGCATTTGTATAAGTAGAATCTAGCTCCACAATTTTGGTATAATCTTGTATAGCTTTGTCGAGGTCTTTTTTATTCTGGTAATAATATGCTCTCGCATAATACCCTTCTGTTGAATTTGGTTTTATTTTAATGGCTGCATTAAAATGGTCGAGTGCTTCGCTTTTACCTTCGCCCATGCTAAGTAAACCCATTTGCATATATGCTTTAAAATTATCGGGGTCTTGCTCTACTGCCGTTAAGAAATTCGACATTGCCTTATCATTCTTTTTTTGCTCTCTGTAAATCATACCTTTCCAGAAATATCCATCAGAATAATACTTATTAATTTTTAAGCCTTCATTAATTTTCTCAAATGCTAAATCGTATTTTTTTACTAAAAAATATAACTCACCCAATTTCACATAACTCATGTAGCTTTTTTTATTTATGCTGATGGCTTTTTCCAAGGCTGCTTTTGCTTGTGCGGGTTCAGATTTGTATAAGTGATAATCTGCAAGAGTATTGTAAATAGGCATGTATGTAGTGTCTATGCCTAAACCTTTAACTAAATCATTGTAGGCATAATCAAGCTGTTTGTTGAGTATGTAATACTTAGCTCTATCATTATAACCAGAGGGGTTACCCGGAGATGCATTTACCGCTTTATTTAAGTTCGCCAACTCTTCTGGTACGGGCGCACCTGAAACCACAGCTGAATCTGCGGAACTAGTTTCGCTATTTTTTTTTGTTTCGTTTTGCTTACACGCAGTAAATAATAAAACAGATATCGCTATTAAAATGTATTTCATATTAAACGTTCGTAGTTATGTTCATAGACATTGCAAGCACATCAACAATGTGTATGGTTTTTATTGGTAATTTATTTTTTTCAATATAGGCTTGAACGTGTAATAAACACGAGGCATCTGTAGAAATTATGTACTCTGCTCCAGTTGCCAAAGCATTATTTACTTTTTGTTGAGCCATTGCGGTAGAAATAGATTCGAATTTTACAGAAAAAGTACCACCAAATCCGCAGCAAGTTTCTACATCATTCATTTCTATTAGCTCTAACCCATTAATCATGCTTAGCAACTCACGAGGTTCTTTTTTAATGCCACACTCTCGTAATGCCCCACATGAGTCGTGGTAAGTAGCCTTCATATTTAAGTGTAAATCTTTTAAATCAACCTTTAAAATATTGGTAAAGAAATCTGTGAACTCGTATATTTTTGCTTGTACAGCCCTGCATTTATTATGCGATGCAGAGTTAGTAAAGAGTTCAGAATAATAACTTTTAACCATGCCAGTGCAAGAGCCTGAGGGCGATACAATGTAATGCTCAGCTGTATAATCTCCTAAAAACTTTTCGGCCACTTGTTTGGCTTCATCCCAATAGCCCGAGTTAAATGCAGGTTGCGCACAACAGGTTTGGTTGGGGTTATATATTACTTCACAGCCAAGATGCTCCAAAATAGCCACCATGTTACTGGCAGTATCTGGGTAAAGCTGATCCATAAAACAAGGGATAAATACTTCTACTTTCATTTTTTACAAAAATAGGCTAATTAATGGATTTGAACTAATTTCTCTTTAATCTGCTGAGTAATAAAAAGCCTAGTATAAAAAAGGCTCCCAAACTAAATACAGAATTACGCATGCTGCCGGTTAGTTCTTCAATAATTCCATAAGATGCTGTACCCAATACAATGGCTACTTTTTCGGTAGTATCATAAAAACTAAAAAAAGAGGTAGTATCTTTTGTTTCGGGTAATAATTTAGAGTAGGTGGAGCGCGATAAAGATTGGCTGCCGCCCATTACAATACCAACACTCAATGCAAGTAGATAGAATTGATTCGCATTAACTACAAAGTAAGCGCTAATGCAAATTATTATCCAAATAACTAAGGCTATTAGTAAGGCCTTGATGTTGCCAATTTTTTTAGATATATAGGCAAACAAATAAGCTCCACCAATAGCTACGAATTGAATAATTAATATAGTCCGAATTAATTGTCCGCTCTCTAGCTTTAACTCTTTACTTCCAAACAAAGTAGCCACATACATTACCGTTTGTATACCCATGGTAAAAAAGAAAAAAGCGAATAAAAATGCTTTTAAGTTTTTATGCTCTTTTAAAAGGTTCCAAACCCCTGCAAGCTCTTTATATCCTTTAAATAAAATATCGGGTTTAATTCTTATGCTCGTTCTACTTTTGGGCATAAAATAAAAAGTATACTGAGCAAAGCCAAACCACCAAATACCAACTGCTAAAAATGCAATTCGTGCGGGTAATGTCGATTTTTCGGGAATGCCGAATGATTCGGGGAAAAGTATTACAATTAAGTTTACAATTAACAAAAGCGAGCTGCCAACATAGCCTAGAGCAAAGCCTTTGGCACTTACCTTATCTTGTTCTTCTTCTGTGGCAATTTCTGGCAAATAAGAATTGTAAAACACCAAACTACCAGCCCAGCCAATGGTACCAAGCGCAAATGCAATTATGCCAAATTCGATATTTGTTTTGTTGAAAAAAAACAATGCAGAACAACTTACAGAACCTATAAAACAAAAGGTTTGCATAAATCTTTTTTTGCTGCCATTATAATCTGCTATGCCAGATAAGATAGGCGATAACAAGGCCACCACTAAAAAAGAAAATGAGAGTGCAAAACTATAGAGCACGGTATTCTCTAATTCATATCCAAAAAAAGAAACTCTTGAGCTGCCATCTGCAAGCGTTACGGCTGTCCAGTAAATTGGGAATATGGTGGAGGTAATGGTAAGGTTATAAACTGAGTTTGCCCAATCGTAAAATGCCCAAGCATTTATTACGCGTTTCTTTTCTATGGGCGATAGTTGATCTGTAAAACGATTACTCATTGGGTATTAAAAATATTTATATTTTCGTGAAAGTAATATTTTCTAATGAAAGTTCAATCAAAATGTTGGAATTGTTCGGAGTGGACAGAGAATACGCGGCAAATAGAGGAAAGTTGTGATTTTTGTGGGACTGTTAACAATATTAACTGGTTAAGAATATACAAACTAGAACTTATCATACTTTTTTTGGGATGTTTACACCAGGTTCTACAAAAAATAGTCCATCTGAAAATTGTTTGGGTTGATAGTTATGGGGATGATTTGTTGGCTGTACCCTTTGTATCTGCAAGTGTATTAATCATGGAAAACTTCTTAGTTTATCAAAATCATACACGTAAACATAGCTTTTCACAGCTGCTTTTTTTATTTGTATTTATAAGTGTAGTGTTTGAGTTCATCATCCCAAAATACTCGCAATATTATACTTACGACTTGATTGATATATTGTATTATTTTATTGGATTTATAGCTTATTACTTTGCAAAAAAAAATCTCGATAGATTTTAAAACCGAGATTTTTGCTGAACAATTTTATTAGGTGATGAGTAGCATATTACAGTTTCGACACGTCTGTAGCTCCTCTAGTATCTTTAGTCACTTTGCTTGGTGAACCTTTATATTTAATAGAGCTTGCACCGCTACCGCTAATTGCCAACTCATCTGTTACAAAAATTTTGCAATCTGCTGCTCCTTTAGAATCTATGGCGTATTTGCTTACTTCTAAATTTAAGGCTTCTAATTCTGAAGCTCCTGTCATTTCTAATGCATGCGTATCTACTTTACCTTTTAATTCAACTTCAGTAGCACCAGAAAATTTACTGATTAACAGTTTTGCATTTATACCAATTTCTACCTCAGTAGCACCGCTCGTTTTTAATTCAAATTTATCGGCATCAAAAACATCCGATGATTTTACTTCTACTGCGCCTGAGCAGGTTAAGGCATTAAGCGTTGGAGTTTGTATGGTAATTACTACTTTACTTGATTTAGTATCGTAACCTTTGCCTTCTTTATCATAAGAAATAACAAGTTTATCGCCACTTACAACTGTTTTTGTGCGGCTCATTTCTTTTTCATCTGCCTCCACTTTTACTGCATAGGTACTTGATTTAATAATTCTAATTTCGAATGCTCCCGATACTTCAATTTTACTGAAACC
>JAGVEE010000318.1 GCA_020058405.1 Sphingobacteriales bacterium | reverse complement strand
TTGTAAATATTTACTCCTCTTGTTTGTATAATACCGATACCAATAGTTGCAGTAGTATTTAATAATCTAGAACCCGGTCCTGTAATTTCTCCAATAAAGTTATTCGCTATTAAAATGTTCTCGTTTGATTTTCCAGAAAACACTTCAATACCTCTACCTCCAAAGGCTCCAGAGCCTGCACTTACTTTTTCAATTTTGTTATTGGTAATTTGACCATTTTTAAATCCATCATATACTGCAATACCATACGCTTGTTGCGCAGCAGTATTGATTACATTTTTGATGGTGTTGTTATGAATTTTTGCATTCTTGTGTTTTACATTTACCATCCCGTACAATCTTAATTGTTCTGCAGGAATATCCGAACCAATAATGTTTCCTTCTATTAACAAACTATCCGATTCAAAACCGCTTACTGAACCACTAAAGATTCCAACCGATCCTCTTAAAATAGTATTGTTTAAAATTTTGATATTGTTGTTCGAAGCTCCTTCAGAGTATGGAATACTTGCTCCACCTATGTGAATTGGAATTGCGTTTCCTGCAGTACCTCCCCAAACTTCAGTGTTCTGTATGGTTACGTTATTTGCTCCTGCATTCTGTCCTAAACTAATTATCTGAATACCTGCACTACCAGAGGTTGCGGTTGTATTTTGTATTCTTAAGAATTTGCCTACTCCGTTAAAACTTCCATTTATTGTTACTCTGTCTGCTCCATTTATACGAATTAAACCACCTACAAATGCACCAGTAATAGTTCTTAGGGTATCACTTACCGGTCTAATGTTTATTCTATATCCACCAGCACCTGATTCAGAAAATGCATTTAATGCATGCACACCTGTTTCATTTAAGTTAGAAGTAACAATAATGTTTATGTCTCCACCTAATACATTTCTATTAATGTATTCAAATAAACCTCCATTTCCAGAAAGAGTAGTATATGTACGTCCTGTTCCAACATTAAATGTTCCAGAAATAATAGATGAAATTCTGTATGCATTTGGTGTGCCTAACACAGGGAAATTGCTTCCTGTTAAATTTATTGAACTTGGTTCGTTTGCCATTAATAATGGCGTGTTAATAGAAACAAATCCTAAATTATCTTTTGCAACTAAAAAATATTGTAATTGATCGTTGGTAACCACTGCAGAATCTAATTTGCTATAGTCTATAACAAAACTAAATGGCGAACTTGTATTTGTTGCAGTTACATATTTCCAACCTTGAGTTCCCGAAGTATTATCATTATATACGTTTGCTGAAGTTATACGCTTGTAATATAAACGAGGTCTTCCAGCAACACTTGTGTCTACTCCTGCAGCATCTGTTATGGTTGCAAATGAATTAACTGTGTAATTTGTAGTGCTTGCTGTATTTAAAATTGGTGAAAAAGAAATAGATGGACCAGAAAAATCTCCTGAGTTTTCGTACGCTCCAATGGTTGGTGTTGCTGAATTACGCGTAACACCCATTATGTCTGTAGGTACTGTTGCTAAGGTTGTACCCGCTGCCACTAAAGCTGATCCTGTTTTGGGTACCATGTTTAACAATCCATTAAATTGTGGGTCGCCATCAATACTGTTTTGATCAAAAGCACTAGCATTTATTGCTTTCCAAGCAGTAAGATTTGCGCCTTGTGTAGTTCCCCACTGCCCATATATAACTCCTCCGTTTCCATTAAAATGGTTGTAATTAGATATAATGGTACTCGTAGTAGTAGCATAGTTAGCAAGAATGCGCGTTCCTGTTCCACTTATACGATTAATATTTACCGTGTTATTTATAAATTGGCAATTGGTAGCTGCTGTTAATTGATAAATTCCATAAATTGTTCCTGCACCCACTCCTCCAATATCTAATGTATTGTTATGGAACCAAGCACCATCAGAACCTGTACTATAAATACCATACACTAAACCAGATCCATTTACATTATACACCGCATTGTTTGTGAAAATATTTTCATTTCCAACCGTTGCATCTGCAGTTATGTATAAGTAGTAAGATGAACTTGTTGTGGTAGAACCTGTAGGGAATGGCGAATGTATTTTATTTCCTCTAGCTCTTAAATTTCGAGTTCCAGTAGCAACGTAAATACCGTAAAATGTAGTTATGTTTAAGCTTCTTCCCACTCGGTTTATCTCATTGCTTTCTAAAACTAAACTGTCTGTATATAATGAATAAACACTGTAAATATATGTATCTAATATTTTATTGTTCTTCACAACGTTTCCAACTGCAGAGGTTAAATTACCACTGGTACCAACTATCGACAATGTGTAATAACCACCTGTTAAAACATTATTTTCGATGGTGTTATAACTAAAGTTACCTTGTGTAGTTGCAGAAGTTGAACTACCAGATAATGCAATGGCTGAAAAGGCTGTTGATGTTTTATCTTGCCCTATTGTTATTCTGTTTTTTCTGAAGGTGTTTTTATTTCCTTCCATCAAACTAATACCAATACCCGATGTACCGTTTAAATTAATTACAAAACTATCAAGAGTTAAGTAGCTAATTTTATTTAAGGTAAAACCATTGTTTAATGAATTTATAATTGCTCCGTTTCCATTAATCGTTAATGGATTACTTGCATTTAATCTTGTAATGTTAGTTAGGTTAATTGGGCCCGTAAACGGACCAGCACTTGCGTTAACGTTTATGGTTGATGGACCACAAACACCGTTCTGATTTAAGAAGGTTGTTAGTGCTGCAAAATTTGCAAAGTCTGCTCCAGAACCTCCTAGTGTAAATGTACCAGATAAACCAGTTCTTAAATTATTAATGTATACTGTGTCATTAGTTGCATTTGCATCGGTACCTAGGTTTGGTGCACTTGTCCATATTTTAATATTGTATATAGTGGTTGCATTGAAGTTAAAACTTCCTATTGTTAAAGCAGTGTCTAAACCAGATGATACAGATCCAATATAATTGAATGTTGTTTGGTTTACACCATTTACCGACCAATTAACAGATACAGAACTTAATGTACTTAAACCAAAATTCTTTACTCTTACAGATACATCATTTACGCCTGGGCAAATACCTACAGGTGAAATAATAGTTGTAATACCTGCATCATCATTAGCAGGTGTAAATTCGTAAGAACCAATATCTGGCGTGTTTGAGTTTCTTAAAACACCTGTATAATCGTATAATACTGTTGTAACGGGTGTTCCTGTATTGTTTAAATTAGGTGAGTTTGGTTTTAGGTTTCCTATTGAATAAGATCCAAACAAAGGATCTACACTTTCAGAGTTTTGATCGAAAGCACTTGAATTGGCCGTTTTCCAATCTCCCATTGTTGCATAATTTACGGTTCCCCAACGACCCGTAAAATGTGTACCCGCACCAGTAACCACTACGTGTAAATTGTTGTAGTTAGATACCACAGGGTTTGTAACGGTAGACCAATAGGTAGCATATTTTGCACCTGTACCGCCCTTATTTACATAAACATTATTGTTTAACCACTCTAAACCAACTGCGGCGGTAGGATGATATAATGCATACACCAATCCTGCTGTTGCGGTGGGGTTATTTATAGCAACAGTATTGTAATAATATTTTGCATGGTCGCTACCTCCGTTGTAGATAGCATAAATTGCATTATTAGTTTCAATGTTGTGTATAATATTATTAGCAATAATAGTAGGCTTAGCTGCTGTAGCATCGTGAATGGTATAAATACCATAAAATATATTTGTGGCAGATTTTGCTTGCTCAAATATGTGGTGTACGTTGTTACGTTCAATTCTACAGCCTGGGTAACCAGTAGTAAAATATATACCATAACCTGATGAAATTGTTGTACGATTTAAACGATGTACATCGTTTCCAATAACTTGTAAACTATCTGCATAGCCAACAAAAATACCATACAAATAATAATCTCGTACTATATTGTTTTCAATTCTG